>DATNQN010000051.1 GCA_036703985.1 Leptolyngbyaceae cyanobacterium | reverse complement strand
CCCTAGCCCCTAGCCCCTAGCCCCTTTACGTTATTTAATCGCGATCGCGCAAAACCGATCCACTAAAGCCTTAAACTGTTGATTACGTTTATTATTGTCCCTTCAGAGTAGCTGTGCGAAAAATCGTTATTGCTGGCAACTGGAAAATGTACAAAACTCAGGCAGAAGCCCTGGAGTTTTTACAAGGATTTATGCACAGTCTGGAAGAAACCCCGGAAAATCGGGAAATAGTTCTGTGCGCTCCCTATACCGCCTTAGGAATCCTCTCTAAGAGCTTGCACGGTAGCCGCGTGCAACTGGGAGCCCAAAATGTCCATTGGGAAGAGGCGGGAGCTTATACAGGGGAAATTGCGGCCCCTATGCTCACTGAAATTGGCGTGCGTTACGTGATTATCGGTCATAGCGAACGGCGTCAATACTTTGGCGAAACTGACGAAACCGTTAACCAGCGGTTGAAGGCAGCCCAAAAACACGGTCTGATCCCCATATTATGTGTTGGCGAAAGCAAGCAACAAAGAGATGCGGGTGAAACGGAGTCGCTAATTATCTCTCAGTTGGAAAAAGGCTTGGTTGATATCGATCAAAACAATCTGGTCATCGCCTACGAACCAATTTGGGCCATTGGAACCGGGGACACCTGCGAGGCAAATGAAGCTAACCGAGTGATTGGCTTAATTCGCTCTCGATTAACCAATCCAAACGTGCCAATTCAATACGGCGGTTCTGTGAAGCCAGATAATATCGATGAAATCATGGCTCAGCCAGAAATCGATGGTGCGCTGGTGGGTGGTGCTAGCTTACAACCTAGTAGTTTTGCCCGAATTGTCAATTACAAATAGGAGTCATCGGTCATTAGTTATTAGTCATTTGTTAATGGCTAATGACCAATGACCAATGACCAATGACTAATCACTAATGACAAAAATAAAAATTGGCGATCGCATTTTTGACTGGGGAAGTAAAACCTACTTAATGGGCGTAATTAACGTGACGCCCGATAGTTTTAGCGATGGCGGACAATTCTACGAACTAACAGATGCTTTGACGCAAGCTGAATATGCGATCGAAGCTGGCGCTGATATCCTTGACATCGGCGGTCAATCAACTCGTCCGGGAGCACGAGAAGTTTCCCTAGAAGAAGAACTAAACCGAGTTTTACCGATTATCAAATCAATTCGCCAAAAATATTCCGTACCGATTTCTATAGATACGACCAAAGCAGAAGTCGCAAAAGCAGCAGTAGCGGCTGGTGCGGATATTGTGAACGACGTTTCTGGCGCTACCTTCGATCTGGAAATGTTGCCCGCAGTCGCCCAATTGGGAGTGCCCATCGTGTTAATGCACTTGCGCGGTACACCCCAAACCATGCAAAAAATGACCGATTATCAAGATTTAATTGGGGAAATTTATCAGTTTCTAGAAAGTCGAATTGCAGCAGCTGAAACTGCGGGAATTCACCGAGATAAAATTATCATCGATCCGGGAATTGGCTTTGCTAAAAATTATCGGCAAAATCTCGACATTTTACGACAGTTAGCGAAGTTTAGCGCTCACCAATGCCCGATTTTAGTTGGAGTATCCCGTAAAAGTTTTATCGGTCATATTTTAAATCAACCCGAACCCAAACAAAGAATTTGGGGAACCGGTGCTGCTTGTTGTGCTGCCATTTCTTTTGGCGCTGATATCTTGCGAGTTCACGATATTAAAGAAATGGCTGATATTTGCCGGGTGGCTGATGCGATTTATCGCGAAAAGTAAAGAATTTTTCCACAAAATCTCTACTTTTGATGCCCATTAGAATTGTGATTGGGATCGGGATTTTGGTTGGGAGCATCGGGAATTGAACTCAACAAATCCGTGATAGCTTCCGACATAGCTTTTGGGTCCATAAAAACTATTTTAGAGTTCTGACTTTCACCCAGCCTATAGTTAGCATCTACATATTTTTGAGCCAAGAAAAATTGGAAAACTTCTTTACCATTAGGTTGAGATTTCAACACCTCAGATAGTTGCCTCATATAAGCAGCAGTTCCTTCAGCTTCTAATATAGCGGCGCGTTTTTTAATTTCTGCGGCTCTCTCTTGTTCCATCGATTCCAAAACCGTTCGGGCTGGTAAAATATCTCTAACTTCCACGCGAGTAACTTTTACTCCCCAAGGTTCGGTTGCTTCATCTAATTCTTGTAAAACAGATTGATTGAGTTCTTTTCTAGCCGCAAAAGCTTTTTCTAACTCCATCTGACCAATTTCCGAACGTAACATCGTTAAAACTAAGTTTTCCACTGCTTTTTCTACATTATCAATGGCGTAATAAGCTTTTTTTAAATCCAAAATTCGCCAATAGACAACCGCGTCTGCTTTTAGGGAAACGTTATCTCTAGTGATTGCTTCTTGGGGTGGAATGTCCAAAACTTGTTCTCTAGTAGTTTCTTCCCAAACCACCGTGTCAAGAAAAGGTACGATAAAATTGACTCCGGGTTTCAGGGTAGTCCTGTATTTACCCAAGCGTTCTATCAAGACTTCAGTCCCTTGATTGACAATTTTTACAGAACCGATAGTGGAACCAACGATCAGCAAAACGAGCGCCGCAAAGATACCTTCCATATTGTTTGTTTATCCTTTATTTTGAAGAAGAATTCAGGAGTCTGAATCAATGAATGTAATATTCATATCCGATACTGATTTAAAAGGGCTAAATCTACAATTTTGTGGGGTTTTAAACCATATATTCATCTACCAATTAGACTACTGTTCATTCTGAATTCTGATTACTGACTCCTGAATTCTGTTCTGAAAAATAGGAATTTCAATCTTAAATTCTGTCCCTCGTCTAGGTGCGGAGATACAATTCAAAATTCCTCCATGTTTTTCGACGACAATTTGATAACTAATTGCCAGTCCTAAACCAGTGCCTTTACCAATTGTTTTAGTAGTGAAAAACGGATCGAATAATCGCATTTTTGTTTCTTCTGTCATGCCGATGCCGTTATCGTAAATACGGATCAGTACGCGGGATTTATCGGGGCAAAGTTGCGTTGAAATGCGAATAGTCGGTATGAAAGAGCGAGCGGATTTTTCGGCATTCCTTTCTTCTAATGCGTCGATGGCGTTACTGATTATATTCATGAACACTTGGTTGATTTGTCCAGCATAACATTCTACTAGGGGCAATTGTCCGTATTCTTTAATTACCTGAATGGGGAGATGACCATTCTGTTGTTTCATGCGATGTTGTAAGATGAGCAGAGTATTATCGAGTCCTTCATGAAGATCGACTGCTTTCATATCAGCTTCATCTAAGCGGGAGAAATTTCGCAAGCTGAGGACAATTTCCCGAATGCGATCGGCTCCTGCTTTCATCGAACCTAACATTTTTGGTAAGTCTTTCACTAAAAAGTCAAGATCGATCGCTGCTGCTTCTTCTTGAATTTCTGCCACCGGATCGGGATAGTATTGTCGGTAAAGTTCGATTAAGTTTAATAAATCTGCCAAATATTCGCTAGCTGGCGTAAGATTGCCGTAAATAAAGCTAATTGGGTTATTAATTTCATGGGCGATCCCGGCTACCATTTGACCCAAAGAAGACATTTTTTCAGTTTGGATTAGTTGAGTTTGGGTTTTTTTGAGTTGATGAAGAGTCGTTTCTAATTCTTCGGCTTTTTGACGTAGTTGTTCTTCCGATTGGCGCAGGGCTTCTTCGGCTTTTTTGCGATCGGTAATGTCGATCATCAAGCCATCCCAAAGAATATCTCCATTGGGTAACTCTTCCGGGCGAGAAGCTGCTTGAATCCATTTTACGTTTCCAGTACGAGTAATACAGCGTCCTTCCCAGTGCCAAGGTTGCAAAGTTCGAGCAGAAGTGGCGATCAATTCCTGAAGTTGTGGCAGTTCATCAGGCGCAACCGTATCAAAAACTAATTGGGCATTTTGTTGGATTTCTTGTGGCTCTAATTCGTAAATTTCCCGACAACCAGAACTAATGTACGGGAAGGCAACCGAGCCGTCTTTTCGGAGGAGAAATTGATAAATTACTCCTGGTAAATTGGCAGCTAGTTTTTGAAATTTTACTTCACTGGCTCGGAGGGCTAGTTCGGTTTGTTTTTGCTTGGTAATATTTTGAGTCATCACCATGCCGGCGATGATTTCCGAGCGATCGTTCTTAACGGGTAAAATGTATACTTTATAAATTTGTTCCGCGTGAGAAAGTTCGCAAACTGTTGCTTTTCCCTGCCACACAGCGCGATAATTTTCTTCTAGGCAATCGCAGGCTTGTTTGGGGAAAATTTCCCAAATTGTTTTGCCGATTAATCCTTCTTTAGAAAGCGCGATTTTGGCAAAATCGTTACCTTCTGCTAAGGTGAAGCGAAAATCGCGATCGAATAATAAGACTGCACCGTTGGGAAAATTACTAGCGAGAGTTCGATAGAGTTCTTCGTTTTTTCTTAAAGCTTCCTCTAGTTGCTTTTGCTCTGTGATATCCCGTCCCACAGAATAATAAGATTCTTGTTCTATAACCGGTATCGCGTTCCAGGAAAACCATTTATAAGAACCATTCTGACAAAGTAAGCGGCTTTCAAAGGCAACTGTATTAATCCCTTGAGAAAGTTTCTGAAATTCTGCTAAAGAAGATTCCCGATCTTCGGGATGAATGAATTCAATTAAAGGTTTGGCTAAAAGTTCTTCCTTGGGGAATCCTAGAGTTTTTTCCCAAGCTGGATTTACTTGTTTTAAATAACCGTCAAAACCAGTGACGCATAACATATCTAGGGAAACTGCAAAAAAGCGATCGCGTTCGATTTCCGCCGAACGACGAGAGGTAATATCGTTTTGGATGCCGATAAAGTGAGTTACTTTACCGTTGCTATCCCGCAATGGAGAAATTGTTAGTTCATTCCAAAAAATCGAGCCGTCTTTTCGATAGTTATTTAAAATAACGTGACACTCTCTTCCTTCTTTCAAACTATTACGTAATTCTTGCAGCGCGATCGGATCGGTTTGCGAACCTTGCAAAAAGCGACAGTTTTTTCCTAACACTTCTTGGCGGGTATAGCCCGTAATTCTTTCAAACCCTTCATTGCAATAGATAATGGGCTGATCTGGCAAGGTGGCATCGCTAATTACAATACCTGCACTGCAAGCTGCGATCGCTTGTTCCAACAAACGCAAACGTTCATCTATCCGCTGAGATGATTTACAATTCGCCCAACTTCCTTTTAAATCATAGGGGGAGTCTTTTGTAGTTTTGGCCAGTTCTGGGTTAGCCTGTTGTAAAGTCATAATTTCCTCTGTAAGGTTTGCCATTAGTCTCTGCTACCCCGATCCTGTAGATTGCTCGCCAGATGACTTGTTTGGAATTAGAGTAAAAGTACTTAATTTAAAAAATGATTTATAATAGGAAAAATTTGTTTGAAAAATAAAATTTATCAGCCTAAATCGTATTTAAGCTTAATATAACCGAGAAAAATATTTGTTTCAATATGAGAAAATTTAGCCTATATATAGAGGATTAATTATTAAATTCTTACCTCAGATGGTCGAACGTTTGGGTAGTCGATATTACAAACTTATGTAGAGACGTTCGATCGAACGTCTCCACAATTTTCCAGAGCGATCGCTAAACTATGGTAAACCAGCCAACTTCGTCCACTGAAAGACGACGGGCGGCAATTCTTGACTCAGGCGCAGGGACATTTGAGGAGAGGAAAGAGATTGAGCGTAAGCGGGAGTCAAGAAAGGTTGGTAGGTGTTCGCTTCTGGGGTTACTTGTTTAACGAAAGCTAGGCTAACCCCTCTCACTAAGCGGCGGATCGGTTCGGCTTCTTCTCCGATGCGCTCTTTTAAAAGAGTAGCTTGGCTGTTAACGCTACCGGGATTACCGACGCTTAAGTGAGTAGCGCCGATGGCGGTTAAAAGATATTTTTTACCCCTGATTTGGCGAAAAGGTTCTAGTTGGTGTGGAATGACTGGGGTAAAGGCGTCTTCGGTGCTGGCTAAAACTAAAGTTGGTATGGTTACTTTTCTCAAACCTGTTTTGCCAAAGAGATTTCCGACTACTGGATTGAGTGCGATCGCGCTGACTACCCGACTATCTCCCAACTGTATTCGATCTTCTGATAAGTCAGCGGCAGCGCACTGCAACCACTCGCCGGGAGATGGTATTAAAGCTAAGCTGGTTGAGGTATTTCTTCGATCGGTCGATCTTCGATTTAATCCAATTAGAGAATTACAAGTTTGCCGCAAATCATCTAAATTAAGTTCGCCGCCTGCTAAAGCTAAGGCGGTATAACCTCCTAGAGAATGACCCAAGGCGATCGTTTGTTGGGTATTAAATTTATTTTGGAAAATACCGGGTTCTCTATTTAATTGGGTTAATTTATCGAGTAGAAAACTGACATCTCTGGGACGATCGATAAATTCGTTAGCAGACATTAAATCTCTAGGATTACCGCTGAGAGAGGCTTTCGAGACAAAATCAAAGTTGCTGCCGGGGTGCTCGATCGCGGCTACGGTGATGCCGTGAGATGCCAAATGACGGGCTAAATAGGTTAAAAAAGTCCGATCTGACCCAAAACCGTGAGACATCACCACCAAAGGGCCAGAAGTATTTCGACTGTAATAGATATCGACGGGAATATTGCGATCGCGCATTCGGTCTGTCAGGGAGATCGTTTCTTTAAATACTCTTTCTTCTCCACGCGCAGACGGATCGAAATCGGCGCGAAATTCTCCGCTAGGAACGGTTAATTCCCGTTTTAATAGTGGGCCAAGGGCTTGACTTTCCCAGTAGGAGGGGTTGAACTGGAGGGCAAGTGCGATCGCTTCCGTCGCGTCTAAGGTAATGGTGTCTCCCGGAATGGCGCGTAACAGCCCGATCAAGTTTAAACCGTTGGCTTGTCTGGCGGCGATCGAGACGGCAGCCTGAATTTGTTCGATACTCACTCCGGGGATCGCGCGGCGCAGATTTCCGATCAACGTTTCCGACATCGGCGATCGCAACCAATTTTCTAAATAGCGATCTGTTAAATTAGGATCGATCTGTAAACGCTGAGAAAAAGCATTTCGCAAATTGGCAGTGAGCAAAAAAGAGAAAGGTTTTAGTGCTGCCGATATTTCCCCAGTTTTGGCAAATCGATCCAAATCTGCGATGTTTACCGACTGTTGGAATGGGCCCAAGCGCAGCATTAATCGATCGGCAGCCAAAACTGGTGACGCGAATAAACTCAAAAGTAAAAATTTAGCCGCAACAAAACCTAAACAGAATTTACGCATTTTGATTGAGGAATGAGCGGGTAAGCGAGCGATGTAGAAATGGGGAGATGGAGAAATGGGGAGAAAATTTTAACTTCATACTTCATCCTCGCTCCTTCATCATTCCCTTCCTGCTGCTCATACTAGCGCAACTACTTATTTTTGGTTTTGGGAAATAGGTATTTCAATCCATCAGATATCAGAAAATACCAAGCAATCAAGTCATTACTACAAACAAAATTATTCTAATATCCCCACTCTAAAATTGATTCAGTCTCCCGATATATGAACGACAACTTCTCGGATATGGCTGTAATGACGATGTTCCCAAATATAAATTCCCTGCCAAGTTCCTAACACCAGTCTACCTTGAAAGATCGGAATTTGTTCGGATGTTTTAGTCAGCGCGGTACGGATATGGGCTGGCATATCATCTGGCCCTTCCGCATTGTGAATATATAATTTTGCATCTTCGGGTACTAGCTTAGCGAAGAAATTCGCTAAATCTACCAGCACGTCGGGATCGGCATTTTCTTGAATCACTAAGCTAGCAGAAGTGTGGCGTAAAAATACGGTACAAAGTCCCGTTTTGATGCCGGATTCTGTTACTACTTCTTCAATTTTAGCAGTGATTTTGTACAAAGATTTGCCAGCCGTTTTAATTTTGATAAATTGTTGATAATGTGCCATATTAATGTTGATTGGAGATTTGAAAAGGAAAAATTGCTAGTTTTAAAGGTTTTGGAAATACGAGACGATCGATTTTGCGATCGCTTCCGTACCGTCTTTGACTAAATGCTGCATTTGACGAGGAGATTGTAAAGGTTCATTGATAAATTGCCAGTTCCCCTCGAAAAAGTCAGACGAGTCAATAACTTGATGGTAACTGTAGTCTCGAATCCCTTCTAGCAGCAAAGGTGCTTCTGCAAAACCTTCTCGCGTCAAAGAAACGATCGGAACATCTAGACGCAACGCTTCTGAAAAAGTGCTGTATCCCGGTTTAGAAATTACCCGTCCGCATATTGGCATGAAATCGACCGGACGATATCGACGTTCTGGATCGGGCTTAATTAAAAGTAGATTTGGAAAATTAGGTGCTTGAGAATCAAAAGTGATAAATTGCCAATCAGGAAATAAGCTGACGTTTTGATAGGGAATTGCTTGTAAACCTAACCCACCAAAAGTCAGTAACACGGTTTTTTCTTTGGGAGCGGTAATATTAAAACGACTGCGGATTTCATCGATACTATAGCGGGGTGTACCACCAGTTAACCCCACATCGGTAATTGCGGGAAAAGCATTCATCGGTTCGTGGAGGGGAAGGCGAAACAGGCGATCGCATTTACTAAAACAATTGCTAATCCAATCAGCAATTTCCGCGAATTCTCCTCCCCAATCTCTATAAATAAAATCCCAACCAAAATTACTCAACATCCAACAAGGAATGCCAGCCGCTTTAGCAATTACAGGTGCTAAAGGGGGAATATCTGCCAACATTAAACCAACTCGATTTTGGCGAATAAAACTAACTTCTCCGGCGACGATCGACTTTTCTTGGGAACGAATTTGCTGCAATTTTTCCAGAGTAGCAGCTTTATCCATATTCAAACTATCAGATTGAATTACTCCTACATCAAAACCGCGAGGTCGATGAATAAAATCCCCTTCAATATATGATTCTAGTAACCATCGAGGGGTAGTAGTCACTAAAATCAGTAAAATTTCTGGATTTAATCTTTGCACTTCTGCTGCTACCGATGCAGCCCGTACCGCATGACCGAAACCGTGATTTGTGATGGCAATGTATAAAACTGGTCTAGACATATATAAAGGATGAAGGATGAAGGATGAAGTGTGAAGGAGGCTAATTTAGATTGAATTTTTCAATGGTTTCCACAAGCCGATCGATTTCAGTTTGAGTCGTGAAATAATGAACGCAAGCACGCACGCAATCAGGCTGGCGGATAGTGCGGATAAAAAAGCCTTCTTTTTCTAAAAAATGTACTAATTGTCGATGATTATTGTTGGCAATTTGAAAGGAAACTAAACCAGACTCTGGTGGCGATGTTCGCAAACAAGTGATGTGAGGACGTTGAGCTAATTTTTCCCATAAATATTTACTCAACTGAAGGATTTGTTGATATCTTTCGCGAGTATTACCTACTTGATGATGAATTGCGATCGCAGTTCTCAAACCAGCATAAAGGGGATAAGCAGAAGTGGCGATTTCAAATCGTCGTCCGTCTGGATGCCAAGCGATTCCTTCATTTGTGTGAAAGAAACTGCGCCAGCCAATAAATGTGGGATGCAAACTTTCTAAAGCTTCCGATCGCACGTATAAACCGCCCAAACCTTCCGGGCCACACCACCACTTATGACCAGTAAAAGCATAAAAGTCAACCCCCAATTCTGCCAAATTTAAAGGCATCATCCCCACAGATTGAGCAGCATCAACCAATATTTTGGTAGAAGATGAATTTTGCTGGCAAACTTTAGTAATTTCGGCTAATGGTAACACTTGACCGGTGTTCCACAGGATGTGACTTAATACTACTAATTTGGTATTCGATCGCAAACTTCGCGCGATCGCATCGATCGGATCGCCTTCATTTAAAGTAGGCATCAAATTACAGATATCAACTTCAACGCCAAAACGTCGTTGAATTTCCCCAATAGTTGCCACAATACCGGGATGTTCGCAATCAGATATTAATATGCGATCGCCAGCTTGCCAATCGATTCCCCACAAAGCAATATTGCACCCGACAGTCACGTCTTCCGTTAGCGCGATCGTTTGCGCTTTCACCCCTAACTCGGATGCGATCGCCTCTCTAGTTTGATTAGCTTCCTCCACTTCCCAAGCATATACCGCTTCCGAAAATGGCCCTCTGCTCTGAATAAATTGATAAGATCGGTAAATCGCATCCAACGCCCCTTGTGGCATTGGCCCTTGACCGCCAAAATTAAAATAAGCTTTATTCACTAAGCCGGGAAATTTTTGGCGATGGTCTTCGAGTAGGTTGTTTCCTGAAAAAATATTCTTCATAACTTAATAAAGCAGTAATAAAAATGATAGATGAAATATTAAGTTTATCTGGTTTTTCCCGATCTTCTAACTTCCATTTCTTCTAGCACGCCATTGTCGGTAAATATGTAAAACGCGCCTTGCCGGATATACTAGCTTCTCAAACAAAGAAATTTCTGATTGTTCGATCTCTGTTTCAGATAACTTTTCTATGGAACCAGGAGACTCTATTAATTCTATCTGCTCGGCTTCCGCGTAAGTTAAAGTACTGCCAATCAACCCCAGATAAATTAAGTGTTCTATTTTCTGCTTATTGATGGCTTTTACCATCATAATGTCATCGCATAAAACTGTTGATTCCGGTAAAGAAAAACTGCAACTCCAACCAGAAATTAAAAATTTTTCATCTTGAAGAAAACTAGCTACATCCGGTCTTTCGTATTGAAGAATACAGCTTTCCATAACTTGCCCGTTAATTGAAACTAAGATCGATTCAATTTCCCCTTCAGGCTTCGTATCGACAGCCCAACCACTCAAAATTAACCGATCCGGTGTTTGGAAAAAACAAGTATCCAAACAACCTTTAATCGGACCCACTCTTAATCCAGAAAAATCTTCGTTAGGGGTGTTCGCCAGCACGTATAAATCTTGATTCCAAAGCCCTCTACTCATGCGATAATAACTAGCTTTTCCTCCAGAAATGTCATCAATTAATTGTCGAACGAATGACTCGGTAACCCAAGTTGTTCCGTAATCTTGCAAGCTTAAAGATTTTATTTCGCTAACTTCTGCAAAGACAATACCAGAGTCAATCATTTGCATTCCTAGAGGCATTGTAGATACATCATTAACGGTAAATATTAATACCCCGTTAGGAAGTAATAAATTATATAATTTTTTTAGCCACCGACTGAAAGTTTTTTCTGGTAAATGGCTAAACAAAGAAGAGATAAGTATGCAATCATACTGGTTTTCCTCTGGATAATCTTCCGGTATGCTCACGGAAAGAATTCCCCGCACGCCAAAAGTTTTTTCCTGGAAAGCAACCGCATCATCCTTAATATCGGAAACAGTAATGCGAGCGACTGGTAACTCTTGCAATAGAAAGCGAGTTAACCGTCCGCTACCGCACGCAAAATCGAGAAAAGATATTACATTTTCAAAACCATTAAACTTCCAATTAACCACTTCTCTAAGCCGATCGACGATATCTTTACCTGATTGCAAATATTCTAATAAAGAACGATTAACATCACAATGATAAGCATTTAAAATGTGATTAATGCCATCATCATTAGCATAGATTTCTACATTAAAAGTTTCTGGATTCTTTACTTGGTCTGCGATGAAAGCCTTGACCAGGGGATTCCTACTTTCCGAATTATATGCTAGGATAAATTTTTCTAAGGATACGCTACTCATTTCTGTTAAGTCTGACAAATACATTATCGTCATCGTCAACTGCTGGCCTAAATCAGGATACCGCTATTGTTGCAGCAGATTTATTGCTAGCTTAAAAAGATGTTGCTAACTGCTCAACTGCTGCTACACTACCAACGATGTAATCGACGAGCGTTTCTAGATGTCCACGGAGACAGAAACTACCTGGAACCTCCCAGTGACTTTCATCTGAAACTGCTACACGACCGTTTCGTTCACGAACAAGCTGTTCTTTCCGAAGAGTTTTATCACCAACCGGACTACCCGCAAGGAGATTGGCAAGCTGCTGCCCAAGCTACTTTAGCATTGATGGAGCAAGGCGTCGAGCGAATTCACAAAGGCGTACTGCTGACAAATATGGAAAATGGGAATAATTCCCGATCGCCCTTCGCTTTACTCAGCAGTCCCGATTTATTGGTGAAAAAGCCTGGAAAATCTCGCTTTGGTGATTGGCTTTACGTTCCGATCGATATAGAGTTGGGTAAGCGAGCTAAACTAGATTATCAGATTGTGGCGGCATTTCACGCTCACGTACTAGCACGAGTGCAAGAAGCAATGCCTGACACTGCTTGGTTGATTTTACGAGAAAAAGGCCGTTATCCGATTAAGCTAGACATCCGCTTACCCCAAATGCACTTGATTTTGGAAGAATGTTGTCAAGTGCTTTTATCCCAGCAGCCACCAGAAGTTTTTATTTCTCGTCAAAAATGTAATATTTGCCGATGGCATAGCTACTGTTATCAAATCGCCAAATCCGAGCAACACCTCTCATTATTACCAGGTGTTACTCCCAGTCGCTACATTTATCTAAAACAACTTAATTTAACAACTTTAGAATCTCTAGCTAACGCTAATTTAAGTCTACTAGAGCCGATTTTTGGTAGCGAAGTAGCAGAACAACTTTTACGCCAAGCCAGATCTACTTTGCAAAATCGAGTGTCTTTAGTATCTGCTCGATCTTTAAATTTACCAACTTCTCCCGTGGAATTATACTTCGATATTGAAGCCGAACCCGAATTAGACTTGGCTTATTTATTGGGAGTTTTAGTAGTTGACCGAACAGCTAAAACAGAAACTTTTCATTATTTCTTAGCTGAAAATCCAGAGAATGAGGCATCTATTTGGCATCAATTTTTAGAATTAGTTTGGACTTATCCAGAAGCACCCATCTTTCATTTTTGCGATTACGAAGTCCAAACTGTCAAAAGATTAGCTCGGCTTTATAAAACTCCTACTCATTTGTGGCAACCGCTTCTCATTCGCTTTTTAGATATACATGAAAGCATTTCTTCTGGTTTAACGCTACCGGTAGAAAGCTACGCTTTGAAAACAATTGCTCGTTGGTTGGGTTTCGAGTGGCGCGACCCAAAAGTAAATGGAGCGCAAGCAATCTACTGGTACGACCAATGGTTGAAAACAGGCGATCGCAATTTTCTCGACCTTACTCTTCGTTACAATGAAGATGATTGTCGCGCTACACTTCACGTAAAAAATTGGTTAAGCAATATAGTTTTAGAAGATTTAATTAACAATGAATTATCGATGACAATTTAAACCATTAATCCTTGTCGGTTGGGTTTTGTTCCTCAACCCAACTTTTTTGTTTGAAACTGGCACTTTAGAAACCCGGTTTCTGTAATCAAACTTTCTGCGCTAATACAAAGAAAGTCGTTACATCATTCCAAATGCCTTGCTTTGTTTCTAATTTTTTAGCTGCTGTTAAATATGTGGCTTTAAACTCGGCTAACTCTGCTGAAGAAATATTTAATATTGGCTTAATCAAACCGTTATTTGCCAGATGATTCCACAAGTTTTCTACCTCGCTGACACTCATATAGTAACCGAATTGCTCAACTTTTATTTCCGTATTTTTAAAACCCACCTCTTCTAATATGCTCTGGCATTTTTCTGGAGTATTCAGTGGTGCTTTTAAATCGGGAATGAAAACACCATAATTTTGTGCAATTTCGGTAAACAACATCGCTAAATTAAACGATCCATCTGCAAAAGTAGAAAATCCCACTACTCCGCCTTTTTTGAGAAAGCGATACCACGATCGCAATGCAGCCGGAATACTGCTTAAATATACCAACGCTGAAGAACATAAAATGCGATCGAAGCTTTCATCGCTAAAATTAAGATAATCGGCATCTACTTCTTGTAGTTCAATATTTTTCAGATTGGCGGCAGCGATTTTTTGTTGAGCTTGCTCGAGCATTCCCTCAGAAATATCTACCCCAATTACTTTACCTTCATCACCTACTATCTGCGCTGCTGCGATCGCAACTATTCCCGTACCAGTTGCCACATCTAATATAGTTTGCCCTGTTGTTAGTTGCGCTAATTCAACCAAACGGTTACCAAGGCGATCGCGAAAGTCATTGTCATAATTAGTACGCGAGTTAAACTCTGCTTTTACTCGCTGCTTATATTCATCAGAACTTATTTTTGGTGCCATTGCATTTCTGACGTTAATTTGGATTTTTTTAAGGCAAATCTGGAATAACTTTTCTCAAAAATATGAAAACTTTGCCAATTAACGCTAAATATATAGCGTACCTCGCACCAACTATTAGATTTTATAATATTAACGACCAGAGATCTGATAATCTACTCAAATAAAGTTAATTTTGATATTTTAACAATAAACTAGAGGTAGATTACTTTTTAACCAAAAATACTATTAAAATTTGTAAAGCAGGGCAAAATCATCGAAAGTCCCAGCCCAAATTGCATTAACTTTCTTGTGAGGTAAACTTCGATGGCAGTTCGTCAAGACACGATTTGGGAACAGTTTTTAAAGCCATTTTTTGGTCTGTTTATAGATGGAGAAGGACTCAAGCAATTTTATGAAAGCGTAGATTGGGAAAAAGAGGCCGATCGCTTTCGCAATCCTAATCTAACTTATCCTTCCTACTACAGCAGCCAAAATTTTCACGGTAGCGAAGGCGGGTATCTTAATCCCAGCGCTTCTGTTTCCTACGATCCGGTTACTCAATATGTATTGCTACCCAACGAAACTTGGATACGCCAAGGATTAATCGAAGCGGTGAAAGTAAAACCGCAACGTATTTTAGACTTAGGTTGCGGAACTGGTTCGACAACCCTACTGTTAAAGCAGGCGTTTCCCCAAGCGAAAGTAATCGGTTTGGACTTGTCCCCTTATATGTTATTCATGGCCGATCGCAAAGCGCAACAAACCGGACTAGAAATCGAATGGCGACATGGTAATGCGGAAGAAACGGGATTTTCCGATGGTTCCTTCGATTTGGTAACCGCTTCTTTGTTATTTCACGAAACCCCGCCAGAAGTCACCAAAGCTATTCTCAGAGAAAGCTTCCGACTCCTCAAAGCCAGCGGACAAGTGTTAATTTTGGATGGCAACCAAAAAACTTTGCACCAGACAGAGTGGTTGAATGATATTTTTGAGGAACCGTATATCAGAGCTTATGCTGCTGGAAATCTAGATGCCTGGATGGAAGCGGCGGGTTTTGAAGCGGTGGAAACTAACGATCTGTGGTGGGTAAATCAGGTGACGAGTGGCATCAAGCCCATCCCAGGTAAGCCTCCTCAAGTAGCGATCGATCGCACTTTGGAAGGTGATGATTCACAGGGTTTTCCTACCCCAGCTTTTGGCACATGACACTAAAGGCAGTTCTGTTCGATTTCAACGGCGTCATTATTAATGATGAGCCAATCCACGAAAAACTGATTAACCAGATTCTGATTGAAGAAAATCTCCGGCCAAAACCGGGAGAATTTCGGCAAATTTGTCTGGGAAGAAGCGATCGCGCCTGCATTAGCGAGTTACTAACTAGTCGGGGTCGAGTAGTGACAGAAAGCTACTTAATGCAGCTAATGACTCGCAAAGCGCAAGCTTACCAGAAAGAAATGGAAAATTTGGAAAAATTACCCATTTTTCCAGCCGTAGAAGATTTGATTTATAAATTGCGGGTCGCCAAAGTAAAAATAGGATTGGTGACTGGTGCTTTGCGATCGGAAGTCGAACTAGTATTAAATCGCGTTAACTTTGGCCAACACTTTTCGATCTTCGTGACGGGAGATGATATAACTGCCAGTAAACCAGACCCAGAAGGCTATCTGTTAGCAGTACAGCGCTTTAACGAGCAATTTCGCGATCTTAGTCTCCAACCTTCTGAGTGTCTGGCAATTGAAGATACACCAGCTGGTATTCAAGCCGCCAAAAGCGCTGGTATGCAAGTAGTTGGCGTCGCCAATAGCTACCCTTTTCATATGCTTCAGCGCCAAGCCAACTGGTCAGTTGATTATCTCACCGATGTTGACGTGGAACGAGTGCAGCAAGTATTCTCCCAAAAATCACCCCAGCCAACGATGAGTGGCTGAGAAGACAGGGGGAAGGTTCTTAGAAAGCTTGATTTCAGTGCTAAAATACCTTTTAGGATCGTTTGATTTTAGTCAATCTAAAATCGAAAATCCAAAATCGATTCGGGGGATTAGCTCAGTTGGTAGAGCGCTGCGATCGCACCGCAGAGGCCAGGGATTCGAGTTCCCTATCCTCCATAGAATAGTTTGTTTGAGAGAAACCTGATAGAAGTAAGCAACCGATCGCTTTTAGTAGTTTACAAATTACTGAGTGTAAAAGCATTTAATTTAAATGCGGATGAAAGGACTTGAACCTTCACACCTTGCGGTACTAGAACCTAAATCTAGCGCGTCTGCCAATTCCGCCACATCCGCTCGAATTTCTATAATAGCAAACTCCTATTGAAATTGGTAGAGGTTGGCGGAACCTAACCCTTGTGATGTCCTTTCTTCCTTACCAGGAAAGGGGGCATTCGGAAATATCAGTGTTAATACGTATTTATTTTTTGTCATTTTGTTTTTAAGCCGTGTTTCTACTAGTATTGGCGTGCAAATACTTGGGAATGCTTAACTTTTTTTACCTGAAGTAAGGCTTAAACTACCAGTATGGAAAGCGAGAACTGAGATGATTTGTTGCCATAACTAGATAATTTAATTCTTTTACTAAAAGTTAGCTTGTGAATCTTAGCTGACACCGAATTCAGCATTTTTACTCTTGATATAAGCTTTACTAAACTGTTATATAAAAAAAACTTATATAAAACGGTGGATGACAGATGACAGTTAATGTATTTGATGTCAACTACTATCGGAACCTTAACCCAGACTTAGCATCTGCGGGACTTACCACGGATGCACAGCTAGTAGATCACTTCGTCAGGTTTGGAGTTAACGAGGGGCGTGCCTTTTCACCGTTTGTCAATCTCGACTTTTATCAAGCTGGCAATCCCGACTTGGCGGCGGCTGGTATAACAGCGCCCTTACAAGTTTTTTACCATCTGCAAGGCTCTGGCATCGCTGAGGGGCGGAGGTTTTCCTATGGTTTTAATCCATCATTTTATAGAGCCGCTAATCCCGACTTGGTAGCAGCGGGGTTGACCAATAACGAACAATTATTCGAGCATTTTCGAGCTTCTGGCGTTAATGAGGGAAGGATATCAGCAGAAAATTTCAATGTCCGTTTCTACCTGGACGCTAACCCGGATTTGAGAGCAGTAGGTTTCAATTTTGCACAGGCTTTTCAGCATTATGTCAGGTTTGGCATTCGGGAAGGACGCCCTGCTGTTCCTGGTGGTTCGACTCCCCCACCACCGCCGCCATCTGAACCTGGTAACACTCCTCCGGCTGCTCTTAATGTCGGCATATTGAATTCAACTGTTAATTTTAATGATTTTGTTGGATTTAATGACCGTTTTGATTACTACCGCTTTGATTTGCAGCTTCCGAGCGATTTTATTTTATCTTTAGATAGTACGACTGCTCGCGTGGAGGTGGATCTTTATGTGGATACCAACCTTAATGGACAAATTGATTCTAACGAGTATGTGACTGGCACGGCTGCTTCTTCTGGTAGTAGTGGATCAATTGACCGCAGACTAGGGCCTGGTGCATATTTTGTTCGCCTCGAACCAGACTCGGAAGGCCGTAATACTAATTACTCTCTTGGACTTACTGCTAATAATACGCGAGATGGTCTGATCGATGCTGGTTTGTTGAATGGTACTCGCAGTTTTACTGAATTTGTGGGTAGGAATGACCGTGAAGACTTTTATCGTTTTGTTTTGGGGACTCCTAGCAACTTCCAGCTGACTTTAAACGGTACGACTGCTCGCGTGGAGGTGGATCTCTATGTGGATACCAACCGTAACGGACAAATCGATTCTAACGAGTATGTGACTGGCACGGCTGCTTCTTCTGGTAGTAGTGGATCGATCAATCGTCGCTTAGGTGCAGATACTTACTATGCTGTTGTAAATACTGGCGCATTTAGTAACAGTAATTACACCCTGAATCTTTCTGTAGTCTAAGATTAAATTGCGATATTCAGTTTGGCAAAAAATGTGGGTATTTCCGTTAAAAATATAGTGCGAAATGTTGGTTGGGCAATGAAACCAAACCACATTTATTGTTTTGTGTATAACTTTAGGGACAAGGCAAAATTTATTTTTTTCCCTGTCCCTACCAATGATTTTCTTCGCCAATACGCTCAATTCTCTTACCCATACAATGAGGACTCAAGTCCTTACTACAAAAAGTGCGATCGCATTCCCTAACTACAAATTATCCGGATCTACACCCAACTCTCGCAACTTCGCCGCGAGTCGTTCCGCCCTTTGTCTTTCCACTTGAGCATTTTGTCTTTCTGCTTCCTCTGGTAACAAAACCAGATTCCCAGAACCATCATAAAATCGCAACCAAATTGCCGTTTCTCTCTCGATAGTTCCTTCCCAATTTCCTAACCAAAACCCCAAACTCTCGCACCAAACCCAACCTCGATCGTTTGGCGCTAATTCCTGATATCTTTGGGAAGCATCTAAATGCCAACCTCGTAAAGAATTCGGATCGAAAGGATCGAAAATAAAATAATCCGGCGTTCTAAAAATTCTTTCGTAAATCTCTCTCTTTGTTCCCCTATCTGCTTGGGCGGTACTAGCAGATAACAGTTCCACAATCACATCCGGGTAACGTCCATTCTCATCCCATACTACCCAGCCTTGCCGTTCTCTAGCACCATCTACATTCAGCACCACAAAAAAATCTGGGCCACGAAAATCGCGGTTGCGAACTTGTTCCCGGCTGTAATAAATAAACATATTACCCCCTGCAAAAAAATCGTTGCGATCGGCCCAACCTTGCTGCAACGATCGGATCAGGGTATTCATCGCAATACGGTGGCGGTTGCTTTCCAAAGGTTCACCATCATCAAAAATTAAATCACTAGGAGGTTGATTAACTTCCCACCAGTCCTCATCCTCTGCTATCTGGGGGTTTTGTTCGATAGTTGTCTCGACTGACATAGCAATATTTTCCTACCTAATATAAATATTTATACAATATCTCGATAATATTTATGGCTACAAAATCGTCTAAAATTATATTAACTCAAATTGCTGGTTACTAGCGTGAAGATCTAGGGGTAAAATTATTTACTTCAACTACTAAGCACGATCGGCCTCAAAAATCTAACTAGCAACTTAAGCGATTAAATTAATTGCCATTATTACTTCCAAAAAATGCCATGACTGCCACACTTACCCAACCAATAGAAAGAGTACAGCTTTCGGGAATCAGTTGGCAAACCTACGAAGCTTTGCTAACCGAACTAAGTCGCGATCGCCGTTTGCGTCTTACCTATAATCGAGGTAATTTAGAAATTATGGTTCCTTCCCCCGAACACGAACGTTATAAAGAAGTAATGGGTCGATTTGTGGAAACTCTAGCTGAAGAATTAGAGATTTCGATCGAACCATTTGGATCGACAACCTTTAAACGTTTGGAATTAAGCGGTGCAGAACCCGATAAATGTTTTTACATCCGCAACATCAATATAATTAAATCGAAAAAAAGACTCGATCCAGAAAAAGATCCAGCACCAGATTTAGTTATAGAAATTGATATTACCAGTAGTTCTAGCGATCGCTTGGCTGTTTACAAAGATTTAGGCGTAGCAGAAGTATGGATTTACGATGGTAACACCTTCCAAATTAAGCAACTACAAAACCAAGAATATATTTCATCCCCCCAAAGTGATATTTTTCCCAACTTACCTCTTTTAGAAATCACTAGATTTCTCGAACAAGTTGGGGAAATGGATTATTTAGAATTAATCAAAACATTTCGCAAGTGGGTGAGGAGTCAAATTGATAAAGAGTAGGTGCGTTAGCCTAAGCGTAACGCACCCTACGGCTAATGTTGGGTTTCGTTCCTCAACCCAACCTACCCGCTACGGTTCTTGTCCCCCCTCTCCTGCGAGGAGAGGGGATTAGGGGAGAGGTTTACTCCACCTTCACTCCACGCCAAAACGCGATATACCCTTCGATATTCTTCGCCGCATCCTTAGTTTGGGGATAGTACCAGGCAGCATCCTTGTTTACTTGTCCGTCTACCTCGATGGTGTAGTAACTCGCTACACCTTTCCAAGGACAAGTCGTGTGGGTGTTGCTTTCCTGGAAATATTCCTTCTTAATCGAGTCAGCCGGGAAGTAGTGATTGCCTTCTACAACCACAGTGCGATCGCTTTCCGCTAAAATAGCCCCATTCCAAACAGCTTTTTTCATCGGTTTATTTTTCTTCCAACTTTCCAATACCATTATTGAAGATAATCCAACCGCACCAAAGCCAACAACCTCACCTGCGTTCATTTGCAGTTATAAAATAATTTCATCAGTGCATTATTTCGATCATGTCTCCATTTCCCACCTTGGAAAAAGCACTCAAACATCATTTTGGCTATGATAGCTTCCGCCCGGGACAGCGACAAATAGTACAAGAAGCCCTGCAAAACCGAGATTTACTGATCGTTATGCCTACTGGCGGTGGAAAATCTCTCTGTTTTCAATTGCCAGCCTTACTTAAACCAGGTTTAACTGTAGTAGTATCTCCTTTAATTGCCTTAATGCAAGACCAAGTTGATGCGCTGCGAGATAACGGCATTGGGGCAACTTTTCTTAATAGTAGCCTGAACAGTTGGCAAGTGCGAAACCGAGAACAAGCTATTCTCAACAAACTAGTTAAGTTACTTTATGTTGCACCGGAACGTTTATTAAGTGAAAGATTTCTGCCATTTTTAGATTTAGTAAATCATCAAATCGGTATCTCTGGTTTTGCGATTGATGAAGCACACTGCGTTTCCGAATGGGGACACGATTTTCGTCCAGAATATCGTCAATTGCGAATGCTGCGCCAGCGTTATGCCAACATACCTGTAATGGCGCTTACTGCTACCGCTACCGAACGAGTACGTCAAGATATTATCGAACAGTTAGCATTACAGAAACCTAGCATCCACGTTGCTAGTTTTAATCGCCAAAATTTATATTACGAAGTTCGTCCTAAACAAAAAAGTAGCTATACGGAATTATTATTAAAAGTTCGCCAAACTAAAGGTGCTGGTATCGTCTATTGTCTCAGTCGTCGCGCTGTTGATGAACTGGCTTTTAAATTACAAAAAGATGGCATAAAAGCTTTACCATATCATGCGGGTTTAACTGACGAAGAACGATCGGAAAATCAAACTCGATTTATTCGCGATGACGTGCAAGTAATCGTGGCAACTATTGCTTTTGGCATGGGAATTAATAAGCCAGATGTTCGGTTTGTAGCTCATTTCGATTTGCCTCGTAATTTAGAAGGTTATTATCAAGAAGCGGGACGGGCGGGTAGAGATGGTGAACCTGCTGAATGTATTTTCTTTTTCAGTTATGGCGATGTGAAAAAAATTGAATGGGGAATCGAACAAAAACCCGATCCGCAAGAACAAATGATTGCCCGTCAACAGTTAAGACGAGTGATTGATTATGCGGAAGGAACTGATTGTCGTCGCACGATTCAGTTAAGTTATTTTGGCGAATATTTTGCTGGAAATTGTGCTAATTGCGATAATTGTCGTCAGGCTAAACCTGTAGAAGATTGGACAGTTGAAGCGATGAAGTTTCTTTCCTGCGTGGCGCGATGTAAGGAAAGGTTTGGGATGACTTATATTATAGATGTGCTACGAGGTTCGCGGAGTCAGAAAGTTTTACAAAATAAGCATCAGGAACTTTCTACTTATGGAATTGGCAAAGATAAAACGGCTGATGAATGGAAAATGTTAGCGCGATCGCTATTACATCAAGGCTTATTAGATCAAACTACAGATGGTTATGCCGTTCTCAAATTGAATGCCCTAAGTTGGGAAGTGATGAGGCGTCAGCGTTCGGTGCAGATTGTCGTTCCCGTTAATAAAAAAGCGATCGAGGAGGCGGTAAATCTCAAAAAAGCTGGCATGGAAATGTTATACGATCGCTTGCGCCAACTCCGCAAGAAAATCGCTGACGAACAATCTGTTCCCCCTTATGTAATTTTTCATGATTCTACTCTCAAATTGATGGCGCAGGTGCAACCCCAAACTTTAGTGGAATTCGGTCAACTGTCTGGAGTAGGTAGTCGCAAATTAGAGCAATATGGGGAACGATTTATCTGGGAAATTAAAACTTATCGGCAAGAACAAGGATTGTCAACAGAAACGAATAACTATGTTCCGAAAGCAGCTACCAAAACCAACTCAAATAATATCACCCAGTTAATCACTTTCGATTTATATCAAGAAGGGTTAACTGTAGAAGAAATTGCCGAAAAACGTAATTTGAAAACTAGTACTATTATGGCTCATTTGGCAGAACTAATCGAAATGGGCAAGTTAGGAGATTTAGATAATTTGGTTTTGCCAGAACGCCAAGAAGTAATTTTAAAAGCTATGGAATATATTGGTAGCGATATTTCACTTAAACCAATTTACGAACATTTAAAAGAAGAATTTAATTATGAAGAAATTCGCTTGGTGAGGGCATGGTGGAGAAAAACTAAGAATGGATCAGGATTTAAGGATTAAAGGATGAACAGGATGAAGGATGAAGTGTGAATGATAGAACGGGATTTATAATATGGATTATGAGGATGAACAGGATAAATGGTGAAGTGTGAAGGATAAATAAACCAGCATCAATTGAAAAAAATCCAAAAAACATCTGTGTTCATCTGTGTTTATCTGTGGACATCTGTGGTAAAAAGTACCATAAGTATATAGATTAGGAATTCACTTTACTAATAGCTTAATCCTGAAAAGATAGACAGAATCTATTTTGTCCACCGGAAGTGAAAGAACAAATAATGTTAAAGATAATTTAGAAAAAAGAACCGATCGACATTCCAACTGTAAAATTATGTTGAAAGACCGCCCTGCCTCCTATACCTTGACAGCGAACGAGCGAGAGCGTAGTAACTTGAAACGGATGGTTGATTACTCCGCAGCGCGATCGCTGCCGGGGATATGGCCTATCTTAGCGGAAAAATACACCAATGCCGTTGCCCTGCACGACCCTCACGCCAAACCAGAATTAACTCTCACCTACGGCCAACTTTACCAGCAAATCCAGCAATTCGCCGCTGGTTTACAGGCGTTCGGCATACTTCCAGCCGCAGAACCTCCTCGCGTTGCCTTATTTTCCGATAACTCTCCCCGTTGGATGATTGCCGACCAAGGCATTATGATGGCAGGAGCGGCGGATGTGGTTCGCAGTTCTCAAGCCGAGCGGGAAGAACTGCTGTATATTTTGGAGAATAGCGGCAGCACGGCTTTAGTTGTCGAAGATTATAAGACGCTGAAGAAATTACGCGATCGCATTAGCAACTTACCCATTCAGTTAATAGTCTTGCTATCGGACGAAGAAGCAGACATATCTTCTCAAATTAAAACGATTAACTTCAACCAATTAATGGAAGCTGGTGCTTCTCACCAACTAAAGCCAGTTTCTTACGACCTCAACACCTTAGCCACTCTCCTCTACACTTCCGGTACAACTGGCAAACCAAAAGGGGTAATGTTGTCTCACGGTAACTTGTTACATCAAGTCACTACATTAGGTTCGATCATTCAACCTCATGTAGGCGATATCGCACTCAGCATTCTTCCTACTTGGCACGCCTACGAAAGAGCAGCAGAATACTTTATTTTATCCCAAGGAATCACTCAGGTTTACACTAACCTGCGACAAGTTAAACAAGACTTGAAAAAATTCAAACCCCACTACATGGTAGGCGTTCCCCGTCTTTGGGAATCAATTTATGAGGGGGTGCAAAAACAATTTCGGGAACAACCAGTTAAGAAACAAAAACTAGTCAATACTTTCTTGGGCATCAGCCAAAAGTATATTCAGGCAAAGCGAGTAATGCAAGGTTTAACCCTGCAACCCCAACCCCCTTCTTTACCAGAAAAAGTGATTGCCGGAATTCAAATAGCTTACCTGTTTCCCATTCATGCCTTAGCCGATCGCATAGTCTATCAAAAAATTCGCCAAGCCACCGGCGGCAGAATGAAATACGTCCTCAGCGGTGGCGGTTCCCTGGCGATGCACTTGGAAAACTTCTTTGAAATAATCGGTATTGAAGTACTGGTTGGTTACGGTTTAACCGAAACTTCTCCAGTTACCCACGCCCGTCGTTACTGGCATAATTTAAGAGGTTCCGCCGGACAACCAATTCCCGCCACCGAAACCAAAATAGTTGACCCGGAAACCCGTCAAGCATTACCTGTCGGTCAACGAGGTTTAGTGCTGATCCGAGGGCCGCAGGTCATGCAAGGATATTACCAAAATCCTCAAGCTACTGCCAAGGCAATTGACCCGGAAGGTTGGTTCGATACGGGAGATTTGGGTTGGGTAACGGTAAATAACGATTTAGTGCTGACCGGACGAGCAAAGGATACGATCGTACTGACGAACGGGGAAAATATCGAACCCCAACCGATCGAAGATGCCTGCTTGCGTAGTCCTTATATCGATCAGATCATGCTAGTAGGACAAGACCAAAAATCGTTGGGTGCTTTGATTGTCCCCAATATAGAAGCCCTCAAGCAATGGGCAGCTGACGAAAATTTACGTTTGCGTCTACCGGAGGAAACTATTTCACTCGACTCTACATCAAGCAAAGAAATTGACCTCAATAGTAAAATTGTCCAGGATTTATTTCGACAAGAATTAAATCGGGAAGTCCAAAACCGTGCCGGTTATCGTCCCGATGACCGCATCAGTTCCTTTAAGCTGATTTTAGAACCATTTTCCATTGAAAACGGTTTGATGACCCAAACTCTAAAAATCCGCCGCAACGTCGTGATGGAACGCTATCGCGATATGATCGACGGAATGTACTAAAAGCGATCGTCATTTATTTGCGATCGCTGAGTCCTGAGTGCTGAGTAAAAAAACTACTCAGTGCTTAGGACTCATCACTGAGGACTAAAATAAACCCGCTCTTGAATAGATAGAAAGTTAAATGGTTATGGATGTCTCTACAAACCACCTTCTGTTAAAACGCCCGGTTGTTGTAAAAGCGATCGTTACTTCCCGTTGGAAGGAAGAAGCCCAGCAACAATTGCAAACTCAAATCAACCAACTCGATCAACAATTACAACAACTGGAAATCCAAGGCCAGCGTGCAATTACGGAAATTCAAAAACAAAGCCTGCAACCCCCTGGCCCCCAAGTCATGCAGCAGATTGAAAACATTCAAATGCAAGTAAATCAAAGAAAAAGCGAACTGTTAGAGCAAAAAAATCAAATTTTGCAACAACTTCAGCAAGTACAACTGCTGGAAATGAACCAAGAAGTTAATCAAGGTCAAATTGAAAGTATCTTCAGAATTGAACCCGGAGATAACTTGGTCGAAAAAATGCAAGTAGAAATTCTATTACGCGATGGCGTAGTAGAAGAAATTCGCGGCGATATTTAATATTGTCTTTTGTCGTTAGTCATTCGTCATTAGCCATTTATATCAACTGATGGATAAACCATCACCAATGACCAATGACTAATGACCAATGAGCAATGACCAAATCTGTTATTCTAATAAATTGTCTAAATTGTCGATTCGGAACCTCACCCCATGATTCACGAAGTTTTCATGCCCGCGCTTAGTTCTACAATGACCGAAGGCAAAATTGTCTCTTGGGCGAAATCCCCTGGAGACAAGGTTGAAAAAGGCGAAACAGTGGTGGTGGTCGAGTCCGACAAAGCAGATATGGATGTGGAGTCCTTCTACGAAGGCTATCTAGCTACCATTATTGTAGAAGCTGGCGACGTAGCCCCAGTAGGTGCAGCCATTGCCTTATTAGCAGAAACAGAAGCAGAAATCGCGACAGCCCAACAACAAGGTGCCGCTAAATCAGCCCCCGCTACGGCTACACCAGCCCCCGCGCCCGCTGCGGCCCCAGCACCTCAGCCAGTTGCCGCCACCGCAGCAAGCGCTAGTAATGGCAGCAGTCGCAGCAATGGCAGAATAGTTGCTTCGCCTCGCGCCAAGAAATTAGCTAAAGAATTAAAAGTAGACTTAAATAGCTTGCAAGGCAGTGGCCCCCACGGACGCATCGTAGCAGAAGATGTGGAAGCTGCCGCAGGTAAAGCTAAACCTGCTGCGGCACCTGCTGCAACCGCTGTCATGGCATCCGTTGCACCTCCTCCACCCGCCCCATCTGCCAAAACTGCCCCTGCACCCGCACCCGTTGCCGCCATTGCACCCGGTCAGGTAGTGCCTTTGACTACCTTGCAAAATGCAGTAGTACGGAACATGGTAGCTAGCCTGCAAGTACCCATTTTCCACGTCGGTTACACCATCACCACCGATAACCTAGATAAGCTTTACAAACAAATTAAGTCAAAAGGCGTCACCATGACGGCGTTGCTAGCAAAAGCAGTTGCCGTAACGCTACAAAAGCACCCACTACTGAATGCAGGATATACCGACCAAGGTATCCAGTACCGCAGTGGAATTAATATTGCCGTTGCAGTGGCGATGGATGATGGCGGACTGATTACCCCAGTGTTGCAAAATGCCGACCAAATTGATATTTATTCCTTGTCTCGTACTTGGAAGGATTTGGTAGACCGTTCTAGAAGCAAGCAATTGCAACCCCAAGAGTATAATTCTGGCACTTTCACCTTGTCGAATTTGGGGATGTTTGGGGTAGATAGATTTGATGCTATCTTACCACCTGGACAAGGTTCGATTTTAGCGATCGGTGCTTCTCGTCCCCAAGTAGTAGCAACTGCTGATGGAATGTTTGGTGTGAAACAGCAAATGCAAGTAAATATTACTTGCGATCATCGCATTATTTACGGCGCTCATGCCGCAGCGTTCCTGAAAGATTTGGCGAAGTTGATCGAAACTAATCCACAATCTTTGACAATGTAAGATTAAGATGCTTTTTTCCCCCCTCCTTTTTTTAAGGGGGGTTTTTTTTAACAGCGATTACTTCCTAAATTCGTAAAATTTTGAAACCCCAGACTACTCAACGATAAAACCTTAAATGAGTGCGAGCAATGGAGAAATAGGAAATGAGGAAAACGACGAATACAGTAGCTTTGTCACCACTGCCAAAGGCAAAATACTTACAACACACGCACGCGAAAGCCTCCTTCGTCACGGTTTTACAGAGCCATTTGATTTAGTAGATGATATCATTGACAATTATTCCCGTAAAACTGTCCAGAGCGATGGAGCTACGGTGTACATCCAGCGAACTGGAGAAAGGCGAAAATTATACAATGTAGTAATTGTGGGTGACGAAGGAATTGTCACTGGTTTGCGCCACTTGGAACGCAGAGAACTGGAAAGACTTGGCATGAACTACGGTTTCAACCCACATTTATAAGTAGAAGAACCTTCGCTCGATCTTATTCGCTAGAAGATACTAGCCAAAAAAATGCTATATCAATGCCTTCTCGAAACTGACGGATATCAAGTTTTATTCGATTTAAAAAATTTAGATGCTACTAAAGAATATTTTGATTTGATAGTTGATTTTCAACTAGATTCACGCATTTTAGAATTTTCGATTAAGTCTATTCCTAGCTTTATTGCTATTAAAGATTTACACAGAATTATAACATATTTTGAAGAACATATTGCTAATTTACAAAAAAACCCCAACAGTGAATCATATACCTTCGTAACCTGGGAACTTGGTTTTCAATTGCAAGCTCAATCAGGAGATGTTGATTCGCCAAACGACGGAGTATTTAGTCTTTTGTTTATGATAAATGTAGGGCGAAGTCATGAACAGGCTAGCCGTACTTACGTGGGTGGTGAATCAACAGTAACAGTTGAAAACGTGCGTAAGTTTATCACATCTTTACAGGCAGTACTCGCTCAATTGTCTGATTACAAAGTTACAGCAATCGGCAACGGTTAATTTATAGAATAGCTCAAAATTAATTATTAGCAACTTATATTACTATGAGCCAATGTCTTAACCCTAATTGCCAATTCTCCAATCCATCTCTGACTAAATTCTGCCAGCGCTGCGGTAATAAATTACTGTTAGCTGACCATTACCGTGCAATTAGATACATTGGTGAAGGTGGATTTGGTCGTACTTTTGAAGCGGTAGACGAACACCGTTTCGATACCAAGTGCGTGATTAAACAGTTTTTGCCACAAATGCAAGGTAGCGCTGCACTCCAGAAAGCTACCGAATTATTCAAACAGGAAGCGATGAGATTGCGCGATTTGGGCAAACATCCCCAAATTCCTGACTTGCTGGCATTTTTTGAACAAGATAATCGGTTTTACTTGGTACAAGAATTTATTGATGGTCAGGATTTGTTAAAAGAATTACAGCAACGGGGAAAATTTAGCGAACAACAAGTTAGAAAATTGCTGGTTGAATTGCTGCCTGTATTAGAATTTATTCACAATCAAAATGTAATTCACAGAGATATTAAGCCAGATAATATTATTAGAAGTAATAACGGTTCTCTCGTCCTAATTGATTTTGGTGTTTCCAAACAATTAAGCGCTACGGTTCTTACGAAAATGGGTACTATTACTGGTACTCCAGGTTATGCAGCACCGGAACAAATGCACGGTCATGTTTCGCCAGCTAGTGACCTCTATAGTTTAGCTGTAACTTGTATTCGGTTATTAACTGGGTGCTTATTGGAAGAGAGAAATGGTGTTTGGATTGATAAACTTTTCGATCCGATGCAAATGAAATGGGTATGGCGTAGGCAAAATGTTTCTGTTAGTAATGAATTGGCAAAATTATTAGATAAAATGTTGTTGTTTCCGGTAGGAGAACGCTATCAATCTGCTGCTGAAGTTCTCAAAGCGCTGAATCCTTCGCCAGTCTCACCTCCTAAAACTTCAGTTTTACAACCTCCGCCGCCAAAAAATAAAGTTCCACCTACTAAAATATCGGTTCCCCCATCTCCTCAGATAAAATCTCAATCCCAATCTTTTACTGAAGATTTGGGTAATGGTGTAAAGCTGGATATGGTTTACATACCAGGAGGTTCATTTACGATGGGTGCGCCAAAAACGGAAAAAGAAAGTAGCGATTCTGAAAGACCCCAACATCGTGTTGCAATAAAACCATTCTTTATTGGTAAATTTCCAGTTACTCAAGCTCAATGGAAAGCTGTTGCTAATCTCCGAAAAGTTAACTGCGACCTTCAACCAGACCCATCTTATTTTAAAGGAGCAAATCGACCTGTAGAATGTGTTTCGTGGTATGATGCGGTTGAGTTTTGCGATCGTCTTTCCCGACACACTGGTAAAACCTACCGCTTACCCAGCGAAGCCGAATGGGAATACGCCTGTCGTGCTGGTACAACAACCCCTTTTCACTTTGGCGAAACAATAACTCCCGAATTAGCTAATTATGATGGTAATTATACTTACGGTTCGGGTACTAAAGGAAAATATCGCCAGGAAACCACCCCAGTAGGTAGCTTTCCCCCTAATAAGTTTGGACTTTACGACCTACATGGCAACGTTTGGGAATGGTGTGGTGATGATTGGCACTCTAATTATGAAAGAGCGCCTATAGAAGGAATCATATGGCTAACTAGCAATGGAAGTACTACTCGGCTTCTGCGTGGTGGTTCGTGGCGCAGTGTTCCCTGGTTTTGCCGTTCTGCTTATCGTGGTAGGGATGCTGCCAGCTATAGTCTCAACGCTATCAGTTTTCGAGTTACGTGTGCTGCGGTCTAGACTTAGTAGTTATTTATACTTTTTTCTGACTTTTTTTCTTTACTCAGTCCATCAAAGGCCGTAATTTTTTCAAGTTAGGGAATTAGCAAATAAATCATTATTAGTACGTTGTTGCGCTTGAAAAAGCAACAACGTACTAAATACAAAAATTTTATCTCATCAATTTTGTTAAAAAATTAGTATTATTCACCCCAATTACCAAATGTACGAAATAACCTTACAGCGGATTCGGGGTTTATGAGGTACAATAGAAGCTAGCTTCACAAGGGTTTTAGGCATCACTTTGTACCTCATTTACCTCGAAAGTGCTGTATCTTTACCAGAAGAAACAGCATTAGCCTTAAAACTAACACCTGAACAATTGCGCGATGAAGTCTGTTTGGCAGCAGCCATCAAATTATATGAATTAGGGAAACTTTCTGCTGGTGCGGCGGCTAAACTTGCTGGTATACCGAAAGTAGTATTTTTAACCAAGCTAGCTGATTACGGATCTGACACATTTCGCCTTACCGAAGAGGAATTGAAGGAGGATTTGGCGCGTGCTTAATGTCATTTCTGACACTTCGCTAATTCAATATCTTTACCAATTAAATTTGTTAGATTTACTGCCAACTTTGTATGGTGAAATCATCATTTAAAATGACGATGGGCTAAAAATTCGTTTTAGGGTGATACTATTTAGTATAAACTTTCAATTCAATGAGTTACGATAATGCTTGTAAATATTTGGCAGAACGTTTCCCCGCTGATTTTACCCGGTGGCTTTTAGGAATAGAAACCCGGAGAATCCGAGTATTGAAAACGGAACTAGATGTAGAACCTATTCGGGCAGATTCAGTGAGCTTTTTACGAGTTGGCGATCGAATTTTGCATTTAGAATTTGAAACAGATGCTTATTCTCAACCTCCGATTCCTTTCCGAATGTTAGATTATTCCGTCAGGTTAAAGCGCAAATACAATCGGGATGTAGAACAGTTTGTGATATTTTTGCAGCAAAGTTCTAATGAAATAGTTTTTACCACCGAGTATCGGGATAGAACCACAACCCACCGTTATAACGTAATTCGTTTGTGGGAACAAGACCCTGCTATATTTTTAGATAATCCAGGCTTATTACCTTTGGCGGTATTAGCGAGGAGTGATTCCCCGCAAGCTTTGTTAGAACAAGTTGCCGAAAGAGTGGATAGAATAGAAAACACAGAACGACGGCAAGGAGTTGCTGCCTGTACAGGAATTTTAGCTGGACTACGTTTTAAAAAAGATTTAATTCGTTCAATTTTGAGGTCAGATTTTATGCGCCAGTCTGTGATTTACCAAGACATTCTCCAAGAGGGAAGACAGGAAGGAAAAAAAGAAGAAGCACAGTTATTTGTTACACGCCTATTAAAGTGCAAATTTGGTGAAATCGAGCCTATCCTTGAAGCAAAGATTCAGACTTTATCTATCGAACAATTAGAAGATTTAGGCGAAGAATTATTGGATTTTGCGGAAGTATCGGATTTGGTGGCGTGGCTGGGATATCCACAACTGTAATCGCTCTTTTCCTCCCAACTGCGATAAAGTTTCAGTACAATCAGCTTCAGCTTTGAGGAGAAACTTGTGAAAGCAGTCCTGATGACAGCCCCCGGAGCACCGGATGTCCTACAATTGCAGCAAGTAGACAACCCCGCCGTTCCCGTAGGCGATACAGAATTATTGGTGAGGCTAAAAGCAGCAGGGATTAACCCCATCGATACCAAATTGCGGAAGCGCGGTACTTTCTACCCAGATAAAATGCCAGCAATTTTGGGATGCGATGGCGCTGGTATCGTAGAAGCAGTAGGTGCTGGCGTTGAAAAATTTCGCGTTGGCGATGAAGTGTATTTCTGTTCTGGTGGATTGGGCGATCGCAATGGCAACTATGCCGAATATACTGTAGTCAGCGAAAGATTAACCGCCCACAAACCAAAAACTCTCTCTTTTGCAGAAGCAGCAGCAGCACCTCTCGTTTTAATCACCGCTTGGGAAGCACTTTACGACAGGGGACGCTTAGAAGCTGGCAGAAAAGTATTGATTCACGCTGGCGCTGGTGGAGTCGGTCATGTCGCGATTCAATTAGCTAAACTACAAGGTGCGGAAGTTGCAACAACTGTTAGCACCGCAGAAAAAGCTGAATTCGTGCGTCAGCTAGGCGCAGACCGAGTAATCTTTTACAAACAAGTTGATTTTGTCCAAAATATCTTAGATTGGACAAACGGCGAAGGAGTAGAACTTGCCTTCGATACTATCGGCGGCGAAACTTTTTACAAAACCGTTCCCGCCGTCCAAGTATACGGGGATCTCGTTACCATTTTAGAACCAGACCCCGCTTTGGGTAACTTAAAAGCTGCCAGAAATCGCAATCTCAGAATTAGCTTAGAATTAATGCTGACACCGATGTGGTTGGGACTAGTGGAAGCACAACAACATCAAGGAAAAATTCTCAGCGAATGTGCTAATTTAATCGACCAAGGTAAGTTGAAAATTCAACTGGAAAAAACTTTTCCTCTCGCTGAAGCCGCAGAAGCTCACCGTTTACTGGAAACAGGGTCTATGACAGGTAAAATTGTCCTTACCATCGACTAATTGACTAAATCAGGGTGGGCTAGTAGGAAAAAATAAGCTTTCTTTGCTTTAGCCTATAGCCTTCAGCCTTCTCGCACTAGTCCACCCCAATAATTTAGGCAATCTTCGCTTCCAAAGACTTAAGAAATTCTGTATTAACGCCTGATTCGCGAGTCAGGGCAATTTTACCAGTGCGAGCGATTTCGCGGATACCAAATTTTTGTAGCACTTGGACGATCGCAACCATTTTACCGGGATCGCCCACTACTTCAATAGTTACAGATTCCTCTGATACATCCACCACTCGCGCCCGGAAAATCTGCGCTAATTCAATAATTTCCGATCGATTAGTGCTGGTAGCATTCACTTTAATCAGCATCAACTCCCGCTCTACACAGGGAGTTTCGGTGATATCCTGTACTTTCAGGACATTGATCAACTTGTACAATTGCTTGGTTAACTGCTCGATTACGCGATCGTCCCCAGGCACGACCATTGTAATCCGAGAGATTCCCATTTGCTCCGCTGGGCCAACTGCTAGGCTTTCGATGTTAAAACCTCTACGGGCAAACAAGCCAGCAATGCGGGTAAGTACCCCAGCTTCATCTTCAACTAAAACCGAAAGGGTGTGTTTCATTTTCCTAAAAAAATGCTTTTGGCGCAAGCATCATATATAATATGTGGCTTCTAGCGCTAGCACCAGTCTCTTGACTCTTATTCTACTCCAATCAATCCCCGTAGTAAAACTACTACCATTCACCTTTGTCAAGCAACGTTAACTTATAGCTTGGAAAAGCGCGAATAACCTTCTCTTTAAATATATAGCGATCCTAAATGAATTGCGAACAACTAAACCCTTCCCAACCCTCCCGTTGGTAAAGGCAGGGCTAGGGTGGGGTTGATTACTTAAATAGGATCGCTAAGTTCCAAGATTCTTAACCAAAAAATCCTTATGTAGATAGATATCAAAAATCGCCGCAAAACGCTGTAATTAATAGATGTGACTATATTTTAGGAGTAAAAACCTTATGGGTTGGTTACAACGTTTATTTGGCATGGAAAAGCCCCAAAATGCAGCGGTCGCACCACAACCAACAGGGACAGCACCGGATGGGGGAGAAATTCCTCCAGAGCGGGTAGGACTCAATGGAGAGTACGATCAAAGCGGTCTAGCCAAGCGAGTGGCACTTGCTTTTGATGAAGACCCTGAATTAACCGATTACGATCGCCTTTGGGTAGCTCAAACCGGTGGTACCGTTGTATTAAAAGGAGAAGTTCCCGATCAACAAGTTCTCTCTAAAATGGTATCCGTTGCCAGAGGCGTGAGCGGCGCTACCTCTGTAGACAGCAGCCAAGTTTCTGTTGGCTAACTAAGTATTTTCGCTGCTTTTTCTAAATCCAGTGTAAAAAATAAAACGATAAAAGAAAGAGATTTTTTGCCTTTTCCTCTTTCTTTTTACTTTTGAGTGATAAACACTTTTGTCGGATCGATCGCCTTAGTTGATATTTGACAACAAGCATCTATCCACTCTAAGATTATTTGATTTATTTGCTCCGGACACTCATCATGGGGACAGTGACCCGCATTTTCCAACTCCATCAGTTGTAAATTCGGATTGTACTGTGTGAATTGATTGGCCAAGCCGCGAGGAATCATTTTATCTTTTGCGCCCCAGATTAATAGCATGGGGATATCCAATCTCGGCAGCAATGATTTCACGCTGGGGCCAAACTTAGAACTAGTCATTGCTTTTAAGATGGCACAAAAAGCTTGAGCGGAACCCCGGTCTTGTGCCGGTCCAACCAAAATATCTACCAATTCATCAGTAATTGCTTCTCGGCTAGCATAAGCGATCGATGCCCAACTGCGGACTCGGTGAGGAACTCGCACCCAATAGAAAAAGCTTTTTACTACCAATGGAGAGAGGATCGCGCTTTTGATTCCTGCGACTAGCGATCGCAAAGCTGGCGGAATCATTTCCTCTTCCAAAGTCGGATCGGGCAAACTCATCATTACCACGCCCCGCACCATATCCGGATGGGAAGCCGCCGCTGCCAGACAAACTAAAGAACCGATCGAATTACCCACCAAAACCACAGGTTCTTGGATAAAAGTACGCCAAAAGTCGTAAACCTGCTCTACCCAAAGACTTACATCATATTTAGCGGATGCTTTTTCCGAAGCACCAAAACCCAGCATATCCAGTGCATAAACCGGGTGTACCTGATTTAGCACCGTCAAATTATGCCGCCAATGTCCGATGGAAGCACCAAATCCGTGCAACAGGATTAACGGAGTGGCATTACTGGTAGTCCGAGTAGGCCGTAAATAAGTGTAACGCACCTGCCAGCCTCGCCAAACCCAGTCCCGTTGACTTCCAACCCGTTGTTGCCAGTGCAGGGAAGTTGTCACGCTGACCTCTGCTTCAAAAAGATTTACAAAATGTGGTCTAGATTTTTATTTTAACGTCAGCAAGAGAAGAAAAGGAGGTAAGGGGAAAGGCAGATATGGTAAGATTTCCATTTTTGGACTGAAATTAGAGACGGTAATGCTTAAGAGGGTTGATTTAAACTATAAACGGTGATTTTCTCTACAAAGCGCCGGAACTCGTCAGCTAGGAATTTATTACTTCCCTAAACCCTTCATTGGCGTTCTTCTTTCCTTAGCCCCCAGTTACTATTTGCTATTGTCCGGTATATCTTACGTCAAGCTAAAACTAGAAATTAGAAATAACATTAACAAACAAGCCGGAACTCAATCGTAGTGAGTAAAATGACAAATACAAGCAAACAAAAATTATAGTGGTTTCTCCCTCTTGGGACGGTAGTGCCGTTCATCTAGCCTTGCACCGATCTATCATCTTCCTGATGATGTTGCAGTAAAAAGGCTAAAACTAACCTTTTTATCAACTTCTCGCCCACATATACAAAATGTCTGCGATCGAAAAAAGACGCCCAACTAACGCACCTGCAATCAACGAACGTATTCGATTTCCCAAAATTCGCGTAATTGACAGCGATGGCGGTCAATTGGGGATCATGACGCCAGAAGAAGCGATGCCCCTAGCGATTGAAAAAGAACTCGATCTCGTCCTAGTCAGTGACAAAGCTGACCCACCAGTTTGCCGAATTATAGACTACGGCAAGTTTAAGTTCGAGCAGGAAAAAAAGGCGCGAGAAGCCCGCAAGAAACAGCATACTGCGGAAGTCAAAGAAGTGAAAATGCGTTATAAGATTGACGAACACGACTATAACGTGCGCGTATCTCATGCCAAACGCTTTATTCAAGAAGGAGATAAAGTAAAAGCCACCGTAATGTTCCGAGGTCGGGAAATCCAGCACAGCGACTTGGCAGAAGAGTTGCTCAAGCGAATGGCAAACGATTTACAGGAGGTAGCAGAAGTGCAGCAAGCACCTAAAAAAGAAGGTCGCAATATGATGATGCTGCTAGCTCCCAAAAAATAACCTAATTTTACCGATTACCAAAGGTTTGCCCGCTATGGAAAAAAGATACAGTGTCCCGAACGTACTGTAGTGCATTTTCAGACTGGCAATCGGCCCTATCTATCAAATATCGGGCAGGCATAGTTGTCTGCCCACCTAGAGTTAATTCATCACAATAAAAGAGATTGGCATCTTACGGTATCCTTATTAGTAAAGTTAAACATAGAAAGCCAAGTCTGTACGCTAGCCTTAATAGGTTCAAAAGCGTCCGTTGTGGGTATCATCTCGTGCCGATCGCAATGCGGCTCACAACTAGACGAGCTTTTAGGTAAGGCAGGAGTTGATGGTCTCCGTTCCTACTAAAGTTCAAAATGTCAAAGTTTTGGATAACCATCAAGACTTTTTCATAAGGAGTTCAGATGAAACTGAACAATCCGTCGCCCTTAAAGGGTGCATTGGGACGGATCTTGCTTCAATGGCTGAATTTGCGTGGAGAAGAAAGCGAACGGACTTTCCTGATGTTCGCCGTCTACACCACCACCTCTATAGGCTTAGTTTGGTTAGAAGCTAGCACGGTAGCTTTGTTTCTAGACCAATTGGGAGCCAAATGGTTGCCGTTGATTTATATTGCTAGTGCAGGACTGGGGGGCGGTTTAGGCATTCTATCTACCTGGATGCAAAAAATACTACCCCTGCGCCAGTTCGTAGTCACCGTAGGATTTTTCCTGGCAATCCCGCTACTTTTATTTCGTGTCGGTTTAGAGTTTGGCTCTTTAGGCACGCTGACGGTGTTTTTACTACCCTTATGGGTAGATGGAGCCTACGCCCTCAATTATCTCAATACCTCACTAACGGCTAATCAACTATTTAATATTCGAGAAATTAAGCGCACTTTTCCATTGATTAGCAGTGGCAGTTTAGTGGCAGACGTACTGAGCGGTTTTTCCTTACCATTGCTCCTATCATTAGTTGGGCTGCACAACATCATTTTAGTAGCTGCCATCATGCTGGTTTTAGGAGCGGTAATTCTCTACTATCTGAGCAACCGCTATCAGCAATCGTTTCCAGACTATCACCTCAGTCATTTGGGCGAGTCTGCCGAACACAGTAACACCCGTCGTTTGGGTGGCCCATTAAAGTATTACGCAATACTGCTGTTTGCTTTTTTTATCATCTCCCAAGTACTGCTGTTACTGATCGATTTCCAATACCTTTCTCAGTTAGAGGTTCACTTTCAAGGAAAAGATATTGCCAGCTTTTTGGGACTATTTAGCGGCATCGTCGGCATCTTTGAGTTGATGACTCAGTGGTTTGTTTCCAGCCGGGTGATCGAGCGCTTAGGTGTATTTAGTACAGCCATTATTCCTCCGGCAGTAATGGCAATTCTCGGCTTAATCCCTTTGACTATTTTAGTCTTGGCGATGTTGCAATTAATCCACTTGAGAGGGTTGGAATTATTTATCGGTTTAATCGTTCTTAAATTTGTTGATGAATTATTGCGCTATACATTTGTTGCTAGTACTGGGTCAGTTCTGTTTCAACCAATTCCCGATAACCTGCGCGGTAACATCGAAACGAAAGCTCGCGGCATTGCCGAACCTGTAGCGACTGGTTTTACGGGAGCAGCTATATTAGGGATTATTGGGTTTTTGGGTTGGATATTACCAAATCTGCCGGATAAAGTCCGCGAGGATATTGTTGGTTGGATTATCGTGGGTGGCATCGTGATTTTTGCCCTCGGATGGCTGATATCGGTGTGGCTTTTGCGATCGCGCTATGTAGATTTGCTAGTATTGAGCGCTCAACGGGGTCAACTCGGTGGTGCTGATGTAGACCTGCGAGTTCTCAAGCGAGCAGTAGTAGAAGTATTGGAAAGACCGGGTGCAGAAGCAGAAAAGCGTTCTTGTATCGAACTACTCAGCCAAATTTACTCTCACGATGTAGGAGAAATTTTAGCTCCCAGGCTCCCTCACTTTTCTCCTTCTTTGCAGCGTCAGAGTTTGGAGGTGATGTTAAATAACCCCGATCCAATTTATTTGCCACAAGTGCGGGCGATCTCAGTTTCCAATCCCACGCCAGATGTGTTAGCAGTTGCCTTACGCTACATCTGGCTAACGGAACCAGAACCGGATTTGCGTCAGTTGCGTCCCTACCTGAACCCAGAAGTCGATCCGGTAGTGCGGGGTACGGCGGCTTCCCTGCTGATGCGCTTGGGAAGTTCTACCCAAAAAGCGGAAGCTACTTCTGTTTTGCGGCGAATGTTGACCCATCAAGATGAAGAAGAACGGGTGATGGGTTGTCGAGCGCTGGGTGAGGCAGTTTATTTACAAGCGCTGCGACTGCAAATTCCTAATTTATTACGGGATAAGTCTTTAAGAGTAAGATGTGCTTTGCTAGAAGCGATCGCAGCTACCAGATTAGAGGAATACTATCCTTCTTTGCTCAAAGGATTAGAGTATAAATCTACTCGCGATGCTGCGATGAATTCTTTAGAACGGCTAGACAACGAAGCGATTCCCATGCTGTTAAGTTTAGCCACCAACATTCACAAACCGGATTTAGTAAGACGCTATGCCTGGGATGTGATGGGTAGGATTGGCACCAAAGAAGCTTTGGATGTTTTAGTTTCTCACCTGATGACTGCCTGGGGAAATAGCAGACGCCATATCGTACAAATATTGCTAAAACTGCCTGGGGAAATAGGGATCGAAACCGTACTCGATCGGCTAGGTCGCAGTGGCGTAGAAACTTTAATTGACCAGGAACTTTTGTTTATGGCTCAAATATATGCCGCTAGAGTAGACCTGAATCGAGAATTAAATTATCAGGAATTAGAGTTACTGCAAAGAGCGCTAGCTAGTTCGGTGGCTGATGCGGTGGAGCGGTGTTTATCCCTGATGAAATTTTTGTATCCTTTAGGAGCTATTCAAGCTGCATCTTTTAATTTGCGATCGGGTTCTCCCTCTGATATGGCAAGAGGATTGGAAATTTTAGATCAGACTATTGATATTCCCACTAAACGGATATTACTATCGGTTTTAGATCGGAATTCCGAACAAGAAAAATTGCAAAGTTTATCGGCATTAGTTGTTTATCAACCGATGGACGAGCCAGATCGAGTGCGTCGATTATTATCTTTACGCCATTTCTTGCCTGATTGGTCTTTGGCTTGTTGTTTCCATTTAGCTAGAGCGGCGCGTTGGAATTTAACCGCCGAACAAACTTTAGCTTGTTTGCGTCATCCTACTGGTTTTGTCAGAGAAGCAGTGATTTCTTATTTAAGAGTGGCTTCTCCACGTGCCTTGTTGGAATTACTTCCTAAACTTAAAAAAGATCCAGACCGCTTAGTAGCGTCTTTTGTCAAGCAGATGATGGTAGAGTTAGATGCTAACAACTCTCGGTAAGTTTTGGTGGGTGGGCAAAGCCCACCAAAAACTTTGGAAAATTAAACCAAAATTTAGTTAATCGATGTTTTACTTAAAAGTAAGCAAGATTAAATTAATTGCTATAATTTTTAATTTTATTTTTATATGAAACTCAATTCATATTCAGCTTAGGGATTATTTTGATGCTGATTCCGATAAATTATCCTTATTTTTAGTAGAAAACGATCGCTTCTATAATATGAAAAATATTCTCAATGCTATAAAACAGTACAATGTTCCTTAAGAACTCCGGGATGTTTAAGCATGGCCGGGGTATTATTGTTATCAGATAAAAGTATAGATAGATGCTTACCAGTGTTGATAGGCTACTATTTGTTAGGGGCGTGCCCATTTTTCAAGAACTACGAGATGATTTTCTCGTCCGGTTGGCTTCGGTAATGGATGAGCTTTCATTCCCGGCTAAGCACGCAATTTTTACCCAAGGACAAGAGGGGCGATCGCTCTACATCGTTGTACTCGGTCAAGTGCGGGTTCACATTGGGAGTCAGGAACTAGCTCAATTAGGCCCGGGCACTTGTTTTGGTGAAATGTCTTTGTTTGATGCAGAACCCCGCTCTGCTTCTGTATCTACACTGACAGACTGCGAGTGTCTGGTGCTGACTCAGCAGCAATTATATGATGCGATCGAAGAAACGCCTGGTATCGCAGTTAATATAATCCGGTTGCTGTCCCGTCGTATTCGCGAGTTAAACCAAAAGCTAAATGCTCAAATAGCCGAACGTCAGGCACAGGAATCTACGGGAGGAAAAAAGTTAGTGGGATAAAGCAGGGCAAACTCCAATTAGCTATCTCAGCCAAGATGACGATCCTAAAAAATAATTTGGTATTGCACTATTGTGATTACCGCCAAATTGGTGAGCCGAAATTTTGACTTAGATTGCCTATATAACTTGACAAAGCACTTTTGTTAAGTATAAATACGTATTAACATAGAGCGATTAATTACTAACTTAGATACTTAAAAAAGCTGTATGCGATTAAATAAATTGCTTAAAGATTGTGTAAAGTTTAACCTAAACTATCGGAATCAGACTATTGGGAACCTGTAGAAAGAGGAAAATGTAAAAAGTGGGTGGCACTTGTGGTTAGTGGCTAGCCTGAACCCAGATATACTCATAAAACATGGGGTAGGGGATCTCACCTCTCAAGTAAAATTTCCATTTTTTATGATGCTTCTGACGTGAAACTTTTTTTACATCGCCGCACTCACGAATTAAATGTTCCTACCCAGTTCCCTACGCCGATGGATGCTTCCATTCTGATAGTTGGAAGTGATGAATTTCAAACAACACTTCTCGAGAGGCTTCAATATTTAGCTGCTTGTACTTTAGAGGTGGCGTCTTCTCCTAACGAAGCATTAACCCTAATCCAAGCACGACAGCCTGATGTGGTAATTCTACAAGCTAATCAGGTAGGTAGCCTAGATCTGTGCCGCCAGCTGAAACAACAGATTAGTTTGGCTTGGATATACTGCATTTTAATAGCCGAGCAACCACAGAATGCTATAGAGGAAATTCTACCAGGATGGAATTGGGACTTGGGATTTAGGGCAGCGGCTTTGGAAGGAGGAGCAGACGCTTATTTGTGGTTGTTAACCGATCGCGGGAGTGGGGATATTTCCTGGGAAGCTGGATTAACTATGCAAAATCACTTGCTACAAGCGCAAATACAGGCCGGAATTAAGCGAGTGCAGCTATATCGCAATTTGATGCGTACTAATGACGTATTATCTGCGATCGCTTTAGCCGATCCTCTAACTGAATTGAGTAATCGTCGTGCGCTGGACTGGGAACTACCCCGACAAATACAAAACGCTCGCTCTCGCTCTACGCCTTTGAGCTTACTGATATTAGATGTCGATTATTTTAAGTCGATCAACGATACTCACGGCCATTTAGTGGGCGATCGAGTTCTTCAATTATTATCTGCCCGCCTGCGACACAATCTTCGGTTTCAAGATACGCCTTTTCGCTACGGAGGGGAAGAGTTCGTGATTATTCTCAGCAATACGAGCCTTCAAGAAGCTAGAGTAGTGGCCCTTCGCTTAAATCGTCTGATCGGTAATCAGTGTTTTACGATCGATAATAATCTGGCGTTAAGTATTACTGTCAGCATTGGTATTGGCTCCCTGCAAGCAAATGATGATGCTAATGGGATCGGTTTACTGAATCGGGCCGATCGAAACTTGCTCCGTGCGAAGTCTAATGGGCGTAATCAAGTTATTTGGGAAGAAGACCGACCATCGGAATAAGCAAACGAGATCGGCAAATTTTTTTCTGGCCCAAAATTAGGGACAAGCTGACAAATGAAATACTTTTATCTGGGCAGTCTACGGCAAGGCTATCGCCTACATTTGTCTTGATTTTTTAATCTGTTATTCTCACAGAGAATTCCGAAATCACTCTAAGGGCAATAATGCAACCGGACTTGATATGATTTTACTTCTGTACGTCCGAAGCAATCGGAGAATGTTGAGCAACAATCCGATAGCATTCCGTAACGGGAGAGCGTTGTTCCATTGCGGCTACCAATGCTTCGTAACACATCCAGTTAGCTTGTAAGAGAGTGCGAGCTTGCAGAGTAAAACTACGTTCTTGCTGCGGGAAAGAGGTAAAGGAACCTTTTAGTTTCATCAAAACAGTGGCCAGTTTCTCTCGGTCTTCTGCGCCTCCTTCTGCGTTTCCATAAACTAAGGTTTCTGCTGCTACCCCAGCCATCCAAACTGTACCGTAGCGGTTTAACAAATGAGCAGATAAAGTACCTTGCTCTAATTGGAATGCTAATTCTCGATCGTCAAAGGTAACCCCCCCTTGGCCGGAATGACCTTGCTTGTAAGCTTCCCAAGCACTTAGAGTGTAGCTGGTAACGGGTATTCCCAACAGGTGAGCAACCAGAAAGTGGCCTGCTTCATGCCTAACTATACGGGATCGGTGTTCGGGGGAAAAACCAGCTAGCCAATCCAAAAGCAGGTTGCTTCCTTGTCCCTGCCAAGTAAAAGTATCTAAAGTTGCTAGTCCTAATATGCTAGCAGTGGCGATCGCTGGCACTACTGGTGATAAATTAAACAATGGCCCCAGTAAAACCGAAAGGGTCATTACAAAAACTAAAATGGCAATTAAATTTAGGGCTGTTTTACTCATCTGTGGGTAAACTGAAAACATCTCTTTTCGTTTATGTCAAGGTATTATACTTTTGGCAATTTTCACAAGTATAGTTTTTAGCCAATTCTTATTTTGGAGTAAAATTTTATCTTAAGCCATTGGAGTTTCTGAGAATCCTGCCCTTTTAATTGAATAAGAATACCAGTAGTGTTTGATACATTTTTTTACAGGACAGTTGTTTTTAGGTAGATGGGTTAGATTTAAACTAAAGACCACTCATCTAGACTTGTCCAAACCTTGCGATGGCATAAGAGCAAACAACTTTTGGGGTGCAGCCGACTTATTTCTCAAATCATGGCACGGCCAACACTGAGAATGCGATCGAAATTGGAGAAGACTGTTCGAGAATCAAGCTCATCAGGCAAAAGCACCTAGCAAAAAGCACCGCTTAACTATCAGTAAAACTATATTACTATTTAGAACAGGGTGCTAAATAATTACATAAACGGTAAAAGCTTTACCGATTTCTCAATAATCGAAAAAAATAAAAAATGCCCTTGTCAAACAAGATAGTGCTAAAAAATAAGTAACGTATAAGTATTAGTTGTCTTCATTACCCCATATCAATTGCTCAATTATGCCCGATCTACGCGCCCCTATTATTACTAGACTTCGCCAAGGGACAGGTGTCGGCTGGCTTAGGGTCGTTACCTTAGTCGTGCTAGACAGCCTTATGTCATGTTCAGCGTGGATTTTTGCTGATTCTTGGGGAAAACCGGTTGATGATTTCGAGCTTTTTTGGAAGTCTCCGGAACAACCAGGATTTTTGCTACCTATTTTAGCGATTACCATCGGTATTTTAGCGGCTTCTGGACACTACGGCACTGATGATAAACGAAGGGATTACTTAAATATGATCAAATCCCTGACTTTAGCTCAGTTTATTTTGGTAATTATCGCGTTTCTTTACAAGCCGGGGCTGATCGTTTCTCGGTCAACTTTTTTGTTAGCTTGGCTCCTATTATTAATTTTAGTTTGTACAGAAAGACTATTGATTCAGTTAGCCATTGTAAACCTCCGTCGTCAAGGTGCAATCCGGCAGAGAATTTTTTTGTTGGGCGACCCAAGAGATATTGAAGAAGCTCGTAAATTACTTGATAAAACAGCTAGATTTGATATTAGAGGACAATCAGTTTTACCATGTGAAACAAATCAAGAAAGTTGGAATGAAATTCTGGCAGATGTTCGCCAACTTAAAGTTAGCGAAGTTTTTGTTTGTTCTTGGGAAGCTGTTAGAGCGCCTATTTTTCTTTATTGGGAATTGATGAGTTCTGGGATCAGCCTTCGAGTTTTACCTATAGGTTTAAAGATCCCCAGTCAATGGTCAGAAATAAAGATGATTGATGGGTTAACTACAATTAGATTCCGCTCTCCTCCCATACTTGGTAGCGATTTTTGGACTAAACGTTTTGTTGATATTTTAGTGGCTCTATTAGTGTTGATTCTAGCAAGCCCTCTGTTTTTATTGATAGCACTATTAATAAAAATAAATTCTCCCGGTCCTATATTTTATAAGCAAAGTCGTATTGGTCTGAAAGGCAAGCAATTCAAGGTTTGGAAGTTCCGTACAATGGTAATAAATGCAGAGCAATTGCAAAAAGAACTAGAAACAAAAAATGAAATGAAAGGAGGTGTCATGTTCAAAATGAAAGACGACCCCAGGATTACCAGCGTAGGCAAATTTTTACGCCGTTATAGTCTTGATGAACTACCGCAAATCATTAATGTCTTAGTAGGTGAAATGAGTTTAGTAGGGCCTCGCCCATTTCCCTTACGAGATGTACAAAAAATGTCAGAACATCATTTTATTCGCCATGAAGTTTTACCAGGTATCACGGGTCTTTGGCAAGTTTCTGGTCGTTCTAACGTGGTTGATTTCGAGGATGTATTCCGACTGGACATAACATACATCCAAAATTGGTCTCTTCGCCTAGACTTTCAAATTTTATTACAGACAGTTAGGGCTGTGTTGAGAAAAGAGGGCGCTTACTAAGGAAATCCTTGTTTTTCAGCTTATAGAGGAAACATAGTTCATCTAAGAATTAATTTTTTGGCTATAACTAGGCATGAACTTATTTGTTTTTTAGTAAAAATTCTTCTTAGTGCTGTCGCTAAAAAAAAGACTCCGTAAAAACCGTCTCATTCTTAAGATAGAAAAAGAAATATATACAATATGCTTTTCTTTAACTCTTACGGCTAAATTACGTAGAAATACTGATGCTTTCAGCCATTGATAAGCAGCGTTCAGGTTACACAGGCCAATAATTCACAAAAATGCCGAAGATTTTTAAAGAGTAGGTAAAGGTAGCTCATAACTATAGACACCAAGGTACTATATCAGTTACTAATTGATTGTGATGTAAAAAAACCACCAGTTAACTGCCAACTGCCCGGTTATGTAAAAAAAGAACCATTTGTTTGTATATATTTGCTAAGCAAAAGTGTTTCTAGGTTGCACCGGAAAAAGCCAAATACGACTTGTAGGTAATCTAGGCCACTCCCTTAGTCAAAATCATCTTTACCAAGTTATACCTGTCACTACCTTTTAGGATGGTTACCATGAACTTCAAAAAATACTTACTCACTACCGCCGCTGCCGCCACTGCTTTAGTTGGTATGGTCTCTGCTCCAGCACAAGCTTTTAACCTTGGCAAAACTTTCACCCTTGATAAGGAAACCATTTTCGACTTTGAATTCAAGGAATCTCACGGTTATTTCCAGTCAAATGTTGGACTGATTGGCCCAGGTGGAGTAAAAACTAACATCCTTGGCGAAGTTATGAGGTCTGATAATAACTCCAATGCTAATGACTGGCAAGGAACTTGTGGTATAGCGGTCATTAATTGTACTAAGAGCGTAACGTTAGCTGCGGGAACTTACTCTTTCTTCCTGGATAGAAAACTAAGTAATGGTTCTTACTCAAGCATCTCAGATTACGATGCCCACTTTTATAACGAAGCTGATGCTGCTTGGGTACTAAACGATAAAATTAATCCTGCTAATCCTAACAGCAATCAAAAGTGGCGGATTCCTACTTACAGCACCAACAGCAAATTAGCGCTAACACCTAGCTCTGCTTCTACTAATCCCTTGACTAACACTATCTTGATCGGCTTCGAGGATTTCGGTCTCCCAGGAACTGCAGACGATCATGTAGACTACAATGACATGATGATTACAGCGAAAGCAAGAATAGCTTCAGTTCCTGAGCCAACTACATTGGCTGGTTTAGGATTAATAGCAGGTGCTTTGGCTGTTTCTCGGACTCGTCGCCGCAGCATTAGTTAGTTTAACTTGCCCTTTCAACCTGGCTTAGGATTGAATTAATATAGCAAATATAGAGCCGGAATTTCCTAAAAAGAGATTGTTCCGGCTCTGTATTAATTTTTAGGGCTAATCAGTTATGAAAAGTTATAAAAATTCGTTAAAATTTTTAATTATTCTGTTACTGCTTCTGGGAATATTTTTTAGATTTTTCAATTTAGATAAAAAAATTTATTGGCCAGATGAAGCTGTTACTTCTTTAAGGATTTCGGGATACACGAGAAAAGAGTTAGTTCAACAAGCTTTTAATGGCCATGAAATTAACATTGAATATTTGGCTAAGTTCAAGGGTATTAACCAAGATAAAACTGTAATAGATACTATTAAGAGTTTAGCGGTTGAAGAACCTCAACTGCCGCCACTTTATTTTGTGGTGTTAAGATTTTGGGTGCAATTTTTTGGTGATTCTGTAGCAGCGATTAGAAGCTTTTCTGCCTTTATCAGCTTGTTTGCGTTTCCTTGTATGTATTGGCTATGCCGAGAGTTATTTGAATCGCCTTTGGTAGGATGGGTGGCAATCGGACTCATAGCAATTTCGCCATTTCATTTGTTATACGCTCAGGAAGCACGGCCATATAGTTTGTGGATAGTCACGATTTTACTATCCAGCGCAGCTTTGCTGCGAGCGATACGACTCCAAACTAAGTTTAGTTGGGGTATTTATGCGGTTTGTATGACACTGGGGCTTTATTCATTTTTATTTTCTGGGTTTGTCACTATAGGGCATGGAATTTATGTATTTATTAGAGAAGGCTTTAGATTAACTAAAATCGTAACAGCCTTTATGCTGTCATCGCTGGCAGGTCTGCTAGCATTGACACCTTGGACTTTAGCTATTATGAGTAATTTTTCCAAAACTCAAGGTGGTACAAACTGGGCGTCTCAGAAAGCTAGCTTTATATCTTTAACTACCATGTGGGCTGGTAATATTAGCCGTCTTTTTATTGATTTTGGTGTTGGCTCTGATGATCCTTTGCCATATTTTATTCCCCTAATACCCTTTATTTTAATTTTGTCTATTTTAGTAGTATATTCACTTTATTTCATTTACCGCCACACTTTGAAACAAGTGTGGTTATTTATTTTCATATTGATAGCAGTGACAGCCTTAACTTTAATCCTAGCTGATTTAATTATAGGGGGACGCAGATCGGGAGTTGCTCGGTACTTAATTCCCTGTTATCTGGGTATTCAGATAGCTGTTGCTTACTTGCTTGCCAATAAATTATTTTCGTTTAATGTTAACTTAAAGCAACAGAAATTTTGGAAATGTGCTGCTGTATTATTGTTCGTAAGTGGATTCTTGTCCTGCTTAATTAGCTCTCAAGCACAAATTTGGTGGAACAAAGGGCCAAAATTAACTCAATACAATTTGCAAGCATCCTATATTATTAATCAAGGTACAAACTCTCTTTTATTAAGTGATGACGATCCAGCTTATATTTTGTCTTTGAGCTATCTGCTATACCCGAAAGTGAGGCTTCAGGCAGTAGTTAAACCAAGAGTAATTAAAATTTCTCAAAAATATAGTGATTTATTTTTATACAAACCTTCGGATGAATTTCGCAAAATTCTTGAAAACGAGTACAATTTTAAATTTGAGCAAAACAAAGAATTAGGCAGTTATCAAGAGAAACTTTGGCAACTGGTTAAAGAGAATTAGTTTTGATTTATATTTAGATTCTTTTGGTTTACACTAGCTGTATTCGAATAATTTATTTTTCATATTTTTCGTTGTTTTTATAAATATCAACTACTGGTGTAAGGCTTATCATAACAAATATTAACCACACAAAAGTGTATGGTGTAACTAATATGGATTGAGTCATATTCATCAGTACGTAGTATGTCATATATGCCAGAGGCCAAAAAGTTTCTAATGTTCTATTTAAGCGAATCCATTCTACAGATCTGAAAATCGCATTTCCAAATAAAATAGCAAAAATTATTCCTCCTACTAAACCCAATTCAAGTACTACATCTAAAAAACCGTTATGAGCTTGATCGGGCAGCCAAGTAATTGTACGCCAGAGACTTGCAGACCACTTGCCTTCCCAGCCATGCCAGAATCCATCATAGCCATAGCCCAACCAAGGACGCTCTTGAATCCTCTCAATTACTATTTGCCAAATTGGAATGCGTCCATTAAGGTTAGGGTCTTTATCTATAGAAGCTAAAGCTGCATTCCAATTGTCAGCAAGCATCTGGGCGGCAGTCCCACCTGTTAAGACTACTATTATATAAAGAGGGATGGAAATGATAGAATTCCATCGAAAAATTCTGTATAGAGGTAAGATAGCAATCAGAAAAATAAAGCTGACTAAAGCAGATTTTGAGTTTGTACCCAAAATCAGTTGAACCGCAATGCCAAGGCATACCAACACCATCCAATTTCTTTTGTTACTAAAAGCTGTAGTCAAAAAAAACAGTCCGGCTATAACCATCATGCGTCCTAATGTATTTTTATGTACAAAAATACCCCGCCAATTTCCTGCATTTCCGCCAACCTGAGTGATGCCAAATTTTGGTAGTCCAAAAACGTATAATATACTAAATATTGATGCTATTACAAAGGCTAACGTTATCATCCGTGTCTGCTCTTTAAAGCTATAACGAGAAGCAAAATAAACTCCGAATAAAGTTGACTCTGCCAAACTCATAGCTTGTTTTTGTGTGTCACTTGGAAAGTCTGACCAGAGTGTAGATATTATAGTAATTCCGACAAATAATAGGAGCAATTTTCCTTTACTGAGGATAAGAAGAGATTGTTTCCAACGTGCCAAAAGTAAACAAATGACTATTAGTAATAACAATTTTTCAAGGTAAAAGCTCACCCGATCAGTCCATTTATAACCTTCCTTAGCATAAAGGGCTAAAAAAGGCTCTGTAAAATAAAAATATAATGCAACTGCAAACCACTTTTCAATAGCTAGACTCAACCTTACAATTGAACTTAAAAAGGGATTTACATAATTTATACGAACAGCCATTTGTGGTTTCGCCATTTTGATGATTAATCTAAATTATAGAGTTTAGAGTAATTGTCCCTGACGATTTAATTGCAAGATGTCAGTAAAAATAGATAAGTAACGATGTGCTTGCATTTCCAATGCGAATTCTTGTTCTACTTTCTGACGAGCGTTATGAGAAAGTTTTTGATGTCGCTCTGTATCTTCTAGCACCCAGGCAATTCCTTGCGCTAAATCTTCAACTTGATAAGGTTTGGCTAAATAACCGTTCTGCTGGTGTTCGATCATGTCAGGCATTCCGCCGATATAGAAGGCGACGCAAGGGGTGCCACAAGCGAGAGCTTCCATAATTGTATTGGGCAAATTATCTTCAACTGAAGGAGCTACGAAGACATCTGCTGCTGCATAGACGAGTGCTAAAGATATATCATCGCTAAGTTGGCCTAAATAGTGACATGGAAAACTTAAGTTGTCCTCATTTTTTGGCCCAGATGAACCTAGTACAACTAGTTCTGCTCGATCGAGCCATCCTGACTTGCTTAAGCTTTGTAAAGCTGGTTGAAGTAAATGGAATCCTTTGCGACGATCGCTAGTTGCACTCATAGCACCAAAAAGTATTAGTTGCTTATCTTGAGGTAACTTTAGTAGTTGTCTTGCTAGGTTTCGATCAATTGGTTGATATTTCTGAATATCTAGACCGTAGGGAATTACTTCGATCCTAACATCTTTAAAAAGAGAGCTTTCTTGAGCACATTTAGCCAGCCATTTGCTAGGTGTAACAATTGTTAAATTAAGCTTTTCCCAAGCACTAGCTTTCCTGTGCCACACCCATCTAGATAAATCCCAGTGATTTTGACTTTGAAGTTGAGGACACTTGCCACACGATTGCATATATAAATTACAATCTTGGCTGTAATGGCATCCTCCTGTAAACGGCCACATATCATGGAAAGTCCATACTAAAGGTTTATTTAAATTTGCTAGTGTTTCTATTTGTATATACCCCCTACTAATCCAATGTAGGTTAATCAAATCTGGAGCGATTTGATTAACTTTTGATTTGATTCGATCGGGAACCCACTGAGGCCAAAAAGTATTAGTTTTACGCTGCTTATAAATTTTTACGGGCAACGCTTCAAAAGTTTCTCTAAATTCCATTAACTTCTTCACTAGTTCAGTTTTCGGGCTAAGGACTGAGGGATCATCACTCAGCTTATTCTGCACTAGCATCTGAGAATTTATTCCGATTCTATTTAACCCTTGATAAAGCCTATAAGCAGCACGGCTAGCGCCTCCTTTAATATCGGACTTAGAAACAATTAAAAGCTTCATTAGTTAATTACCTTTGTTTTATTCAAAATTAATAACAAACTGATGACGATGATAATTTTAGCCACTGTTATTTTTCCACATCCTTTTTATTTTCACACGCCATCTTTTAGATATTAAAATTCTTCCCATTAGTACGGCGAACTTGTAAGGAGATATTATTCGATATATTGCTGCATCTAAAGTTAATCCAGTTGCATATAATTTTCTTTGTTCGCTTTTAATCAGTTTTGGCACAACCTCTTTTACTAAAAATCCTTTATTTGCTTTACTGGAAATTAGGTTTTGGTATTCCTGAATCCAGTTGAGTGATAATTGGTAATCTAATGATTTTGATATTCGTTCACTTTGACGATCGTTATACCAAATGGTTAAAGGCTCTTCTAAAAATTCAAAAATTGCTCCTTGTGCTTCAAGCCTTAGACATAAATCCCAATCCTGGTGTATTTTAAGTTGAGTTCTGAACTTGGTAGTCAAAGCTAGTGAACGGGAAAACATCAGAATGCTTGTTAAAATTTGCCCGTCATTTACGAACAAATAGTCAGCCAAATTTTCAGTATCTTTCTTCCCCCTAATTGGCATAATACATACTTCTCGCCCGTTATCATTTTTAAATTGAGTGTAACTGACTACTTTTTCGGGGTAAGGGTGATTCTGAATCGCAGCTAACTGTAGCTCAATTTTATTGGGTAACCAAACGTCATCGGAATCTAAAAAGGCTAGATATTTTCCTTTGGCAGCATCAATACCAGTATTCCGGGCTGCTGCTCCACCAGCGTTAGTTGGGTGAATAATATAGCGAATTCGCTGGTCATCAAAAGAAGTTACAATTTCCTTTGTATTGTCAGTAGAAGCATCATCAATAACTATTATCTCTAAATTTTCATATGTTTGTTTAATCGCACTATCGATGGCAGATGCTATCAAGTAGGCACGATTATAAGTTGGGATAATTACGCTTACAAGTGAATATTCAAATAACTGACCCACACTACATACCCTCCTTTATGAAATTTGTTCCGCTTTATTCAACACTTTTGTTTGGTAATATTAATCCAGTTTTTTTAGTGTAAACTTTCTGGACTGAAAGATTATAATAATTGCTGCTTATATATTTCGACTAGGCGTTCGTTTAACTTATGAATATCGTAGTGCTTTTCTACATATACTCGGCCTGCAAGAGCCATATTAGCCCAAATATCGGGATTTTCGATTAGGTAATTCAATTTTTCAACTAAAGACTTTACATCCCTTTCTTCAGTTAGAAGTCCCGAAGTCCCATCTTCGATTAGCTCGGGAATACCACTGTATCTAGTGCTGACAACTAGTTTTCCTGTAGCCATTGCCTCCATCAATATAACAGGGATGCCTTCTTGATCGCCATCTTTGCTGGTTATGCTAGGAGCCAGCACGATATGTGCTTGTTTGAGTATTTCTAAAAGCTCCTGTTGTTGTTTCCAACCTAAAAGCTTTACTACATGGCTAGCATCTAGTTCATAAATAAGTTGTTGCAAATTTTCTTTCAATGGGCCATCGCCAACAATATCATACTGGATATTTGGTTTGAGTTTGGCTAAGGTAGCGATGGCACGAATGCCATACTCTACACCTTTTTTCCCTACTAAGCGGGCAATAGTTACAATCTTTATTTTATCTTGAGGCAGCAATTCTGGTGAATTAAATAAAAATTTTGTGCAATCAATTCCCATCCTGTGGACAATAATTTTTTTTTCATTGCAGCCTAATTCAATTAGTCGACCTTTCCAATGTTCGCTAATAGGAAGAAATAAATCTCCTTTCTCAAATAAACGATCGTAAATCCGATCTCCGTACTTCTGAAGATAACTGGAAATATCAAAGCCATGAAATGTCGTCAGTAACTTTCCGGAAAGGATGCCGAGTTCGCGCAGCATTAAACCTCGGATTCCATTGCGCCCGTAGTGGCAATGGATAATGTCGTAAGGCAATTTACCCAAAAAGGGAATTACCGAATAAAACAATCGAAGCTTTCTTGCTTGTTCTCCATATTCGGAGAAACTGTATTTAAATATGTTCAGAGAATTGATTAAAACTGAGGGGTTTTTATGGAAATTAGCTAGTAGCAATTCAATTCCTTTGACCAGTCGCTCAAATCGACTAGATGGTATTCGGGTATAGTATGTACGATCGAGCAGTCGATACTTCTCTACTTCATGATGAACTTTAGCTGTATCGCCTGGTCGGTCAGCATAAATATCTACCTCATGTCCGTCAACGATTAAGCCTACGATTTGATTCAAAATAAAGGTTTCTGATAAAGTCGGAAACTGGTCTAAAAGGAATGCTATTCTCACAGTGGCTATCCTCTTTTTGAGTACGTATTGCCTCTTTATAATTCTCCGTATCAAAAACAGTTAGTTTTGATAAGAAAGGGTTAGGGGCTAATCAATAAAATGATTTAATTTCTTCGTTACTGTGCTTTAAATTTCCCCTTGCCCCGATTATTAAAAAACTTCTACCTACTGCCCGGAATAAAGTATTGTATTATATTGGCAATTTGGAGATACATAAAATCCTATTGTAGGAAATAAGCGGTTTATTATGTGCTTGATGAATGGTGTTTATATTTATTAGCAACTACCTCTTATTGACATGATTTATTAAAAAAATGTTTTATTCATTTTTGTAGATAGCACTGCCCGACTATAGTATCTAGACTTTGACGGGAATTTTATACCAAGCCGATAATTGCAGGTATATTATCAAAATACTTAGCATTCCAATCGGGTACTTCTCGACTTTCAATTGCCAAGCAATGTTCAACTAATGCAGGAATCTCATCAATACTTTGTGCCAAAGTAACAAAGGGAACTTCATTGAACCAATCCATAGCAGAAGTCAACTTGTGATCGACTGTACTTATTACTACGCAAGGCTTACGACATAGAACTGAAAATATCAATCCGTGATAGCGATCGGTTACAACCACGTCTGAACTCATAAAAAGATCGAGAGTATTTTCCAAAACAGCTTCTCGTTCGCCCGCTGCAATTGGTTTATCTAGTGTTGTGTCATAGTACTGACATTTATATGGCAATCGATTTCCTATTTCTTGGCGTTGTTCTTCTTTTAAAGCAGATTCATCATCAAGTCGCAAACATAAAAGGGCTTTCGGTGGATTGTTCTGCTCTTTTGGCTCTCGCGGAGGCATGGATAAGACAAAATCAGGCCGACAAAAGGTTTGAGCATTTGGAAACATTTGGGCAGCAATTTCGCCACTACGCGGATCTCGACCCATGATGGTTAGTTTTGGATGAGTTGCATAAATTCGGCGTGTATTTTCCTGTTCCTGCCTTCCAATTGGGGTGTCGCTGAAATAAATAGTCTGTGGTAAACTAACGATTTGATTGTTTGGGAATGTAGTGATGAGTAAACGTCGCCGACTCTCAGACCACTTTCCACGATCGCCAAGATTTCCGCCGCTATGTAAGAAAAAGATATCCGTTGGCCCGACAAGCGATTTTAAGGCTGGTAACAAATCTTGGCATTCATCCTTATGCACTTCAATCACAGGAAGCGTGGGGAAATGGTTTTTTAACCAGGCATGAATGGCAATTGCCTGAGCTTGATCTCCTACATTTGGCCAGTAGGGTGGCGGTGTTAAGGCATAAATGATTTTTCTTTGATTTTTAATATTTCTGCGCTCATGGGCAAACCAAAAGTTTTGTGAAGCTTGCCCTGGTATTTTTGCCACTTCTAATACTTTGCGACGAATTTTTGCTATAAAGCTCATAACTTAAATCCTTTCTGATTAGACGGCTGTGAATTATATGTTTGATGATCTTGCTAAAATTTACTTATACCAATTCTCTATGAAGATGTGCTTAATATTTCGTAATTATTTGCTCTAAAATCCTTACTATATATAGTAGTCCTACAGTAAGTATTAAGCGCATTGTTACAAAGAAGTGGTATTAGCAGTATTTTAAACTGATTTTTGCTTGCCGCGAAGGTCTTTTAGCAATCCTAATATACTCATAATTTCTTGCCTGCCGTGAGGAAGAATTATCCAGATGCCAAAATATAGTAAGATATACAATACAGAATCAACTAACAAGTATATTGCTCCTTCGCTACTCTTTAGAAGCCAGATGTGGATGCCCATGAGAGCAATTGCTGCACCAATGGAGGAGATAGCAGGTTGAAATATAGTTGAACCCAAATCCTTTAATCGTAAGGGGGAATCTTGATAAGCGTAAACGATTCCAGGTATTTGTAGAAGCACTCTAGAGATGCTATAGCCTGCGGCAACACCGATAGCACCCCATCGAATCCCGATGATAAAACTAATCACCGTTAATGCAGACGAAATAGCACTCCAATAAAACTGACGGTCAGTTCGACCAAAAGAAATAAATACCCATCCTGCTGCCATATTAAAAGTACCCAAAAAAGCTGCTACTCCTAACACCTGAAACATTTGAACCGCGTCCGTCCACTGGGGGCCCAACAAGGTGCGGATGAGATTATTAGCAGTAACCATCGTAAATGCCACTAGTGGCATCCCCAGAGAAACCATCAAAAGAATCGCCTTGTGGTAATAAGCGCAATAACGTTTGGGGTCATTTTGTAAGCGGCAAAGAGTAGGGATAGCTACGCTTCTGAGTGGCAAAGCGATTTGATCGATCGGCAACAATAGCAGCTGGTAAGCTTTCGCATATAAACCTAATTGTTCTGCCCCCAAATAGGCTCCAATGATTACGTTATCCATATTGCGGGAGAAGTAGTTAACCAAGCTAAAACCGGTAAAGTTGCCTCCGAAAGTTACCATAGAACGAATGCCAGAGTGTCGAACTGGCCAAGTTGGTCGCCAACCGCACAAAATCCAAACTCCTATAGTAGTGGTTAAAGTTTGGCTCAGTAGTAGTATCACCAGTGACCAGTAGCCCAGCCCATACCACGCTGAAATAGTTCCGACAATTAACCCAACACACATAGAAGTAAGGTCGATCGCTGCCAAATCAGCAAAACGCATTTGCCTTCTTAGTAAGGCTTGGTGTTGGATAGCCAGCCCACCAATTAAAAATCCAGCAGCGATCGCAATAGTTATCCAGATCAGGCGGGGTTCCCCGTAGAAACGCGCGATCGTTGGAGCTAGAGCGATAGTCAACAATACTAACCCACAGCTAAGCCCTATATTCAGCCAGAACAGAGTACTGACTTGCTTGTGGTTGATGTTAGCTCTTTGGATAGTTGCCAAGGACAAGCCCAGGTCTTTAAATTGGTCTAAAAAGCCAGTAATCACCGTAACCATACCTATCAGACCGTAGTCTTGAGGCGTTAGTAAGCGGGCAAGGATAATAGTTGAGGCTGTTCTCAATATAAATTTGCCCACCTGCCCAACCATTGTCACGAAGCCACCGCGAAGCGATCGCCTTTTTAGGTCGGCTTCTATGTGATCTGTACGAAAGTACCGATCGGGATCGTTAGGAGAAGGATTGTGGTTCTGAATTTCGGACAAGTTTCACCTATATGGAGACTGGATAAGTTTATTATTCCCATTACGACACCCTCGAATAACTATGTTATGTATATATGAACAGTCTGCCGATCGCAACAGATGATTAATTATTTTAGCCATATTGAAAGATCGCGATCAATCAGGTCTTGTAGGTTCAAAATATCTTCTTTATAAACCTCTATCAATTGTCTGCGAATATCAGGTGAAAGAGGCGGCTTGGTAAGATTCCGCTTTCTAAGATCGCTAGTAATCTGTTTGCCTATTTTAGCTGGAATCAGCTGCTTTAAAATATCTTTGATTGGGCTTTTTCTATTCAAAAAGTTATGCCAAAACTTACTTTTAGGAATACCTGATACTAAATGTTTAGTTGAGACATCTGGCACAACTGTTTCATCTACACCAATAAATTGAAATATATCCTGGATTAATTTTACAGGATTGCTTGCTAAATCTTCATATAGATAAACTTTTAGCTGTTGTTTATCAAAAGTATCTAAATATCGTTTAATCTGAGCGCAGTAAAATCCGACCCGCACGTAATGCCGAGTACCCCACCAAACATCTTTTACTCTAAAATCTTCTTTCTGTATTACTTGATTAAAGTCAGTAATTGGTTCAAGGTTTTGTTGAACTCGGTGAACGAACGAAGAGTAAGCTCTGTCAACTGGGTGACGTAGTATAGCAATTAGTTTAGCATCTGGTATGTAGTGATGGATACGCTCACAGGCTTTTGGATGGTATAAATAGCCAGGTGATGCCTCACCGATAGCTATTTGATTAGATACTGATGCAAACAGATCTTGATATGTTTCTAAATCGGTAATTGCATTACTTATAAGATATTGATAGCGTTCGATGGAGTCTGTAGGGCGCTCTTTGAGGCTGCGATCGAATGGCATTCCCGAATCTAGTTTCATACCCTCAAATGCAAAAAAACCTGGCTCTTTTACAGGACTCATATAAATTTGTGGATGCTGCTTGAGATATTGATACAGTGCGGTTGTTCCTGCTTTTGGTGCGCCTATAATCAAAAAATTGGGCATTGTCACAAAACTTCTCCTTTGGCCTTAACCAGATTTTCAAGGCAAACATAAGTTTTCATATCTAATTCTAATGAACGAACCAGAAAAATAAGTATTTCTTTTACTATAGATGTAAGATTATAACAAACTTTACAACCATACACATAACTAAATACGTTTCTTAAAAGATTTTCATAGCAATTTCCCTAGTTGGGAAAATTAATATATTTTCTTGTATTATCAAAACAAGCTATTATGTTATAATTCATTCTGTATCTAAAGTAACCTTTTTTTATTTGTATAATGCTTCTCCTATTAAAGAAGGATACTCTTTTTTTACATCTGTTGCTTGTTCCTTGTTCTTTAAATTCCATAGTTTATGTACCTTAGCCATTTGATAAACGCTAAGTACTCTGGTTGTAAAGAAAGAAAGTCATAGTTATACTAATAATATTTTAGGTAATTACAGAAAGTAGAGGAGGGTTAATGATCAAAATCTTTCTTGCCGATCCAATGTTACATACGCCATTCATTAATAAACAACACGTTAAATTTCTAAATCAACATCAAATTTTTATTACCGACGATCGAACTGAGTGTGATATAATTGTAAGCCGTCGAATGAGATTTTTACTGCCCTACAGAATCCAAGATATCTTAGGAAAAAAACAATACTTAATTTGGACGCATGAGCCAAGATTTGATACCCATTTTAAAAATATAAATGAAGGGTTTTTATGGCTAAAGAAAGTCTATATAATGAATGTTTATACGGGAGATATATATTTAAGAAATTATACTATATATCACTGGCAAATTAATCAAAATTTACCAATGTTAACTCAAGAGAACTTCAAAGAATTTAAGAACAAAAAAGTAGCTGCTCTCATGTTATACAGAAATAATAAGTATAGATGGAGTTTACAAAAAGATGGGAAAGAATTAGACTTATGTTACCTAAGAACTCGCATAGCGCTAGAAGGACATAAGCTAAACAAAATAGATATTTATGGGAAAGGATGGCCATCTGGCATATCAATAGAAAACTCTAGGGGTAGTGGATGGTCAGACAGGAAAGGGGAAATCCTTAACAACTATCATTTTAATTTATGCTTTGAAAACACGAACTACCCTCATTACTGTACTGAAAAAATTTGGGATAGTATTAGATGTGGGTGTTTGCCTATCTATTATGGAAACCAGAATAAAATATATGAAGATTTTCCTAAAAACAGCTTTTTGGATTATTGCGATTTTAAAAATCCAGCAGAATTATATGAATATATAGATCAAATGGATGTAGAAGAATTTAGGAGGCGCATGAATCTTTGTATTGGTGTTTATAACAGGATATACCAAGAAAAATCATCAAATATTCATGTTGAAGAAATGCTTCTCAAGATTGTAGAAAAACTAAAACAAATCACCCAATATAAGTAAAAATTTTAATTGCACTCTCGATATTGGGCTTACACATTTAAGTTATAAGTTAAAGCACATCTAATTTGTATATCTCTAATTTGGCGGCTTTAACAAAAGTATTGAAAAATATAAGATATAAATAGAATAAAATAAGCATTAACTCTTACCATATATTACTTAACGTTTGTATGTTTTATCGAATGCACGAGCAACTGCATTCCAAGCTAACTTAGGTCTTAGGTTGGTATCAAGCGGCAAAGGTCTTACAGGAGTACCATCTTTTCTGGGGCGATTTTTGGAAAGCCAGGTATAGCGATCGCTTAATCCCCAGGTAATGACACAAATTGTTGCCGGTTCGTTTAGGACAACTGATAAGTAATCTTCATAAGCTTTAGCAACCACGCGATCGCGAACTGTAATGTCTGTTGGTAAAGTTTCGTCTGTGACATCCATTTCAGTAATCAGGATTTTCAGACCCAAACTTGCCACATTACGTATAAAAGCTTGCAGCTTTTTAGGCTCAAAGTTAGTCTCAGTTCCAAGCCTAAACAAATGTCCTTGTAAACCTAAAGCGTGTATGGGAGTACCCTTAGACTTCATACGTTCTAGTAGTTTGAGTACAGCCGTTCTCCTCTTTTCAACATTAGGTACATCCTCTAACCTATTTTCATTGTGTACTAACAATGCTTGTGGATCTGCCTTAGCCGCCGCGTGAAAAGCAATGTCGATATAATCTGGGCCTAAAAGATTCAACCAAGGCGATTTTCGTAACCCATCAGATCTTTTATGGGGTAGATGAATCACTTCATTTATTACATCCCAAGAGTGTATTCTCCCAGCATAACGTCCAGCTACTTTTGTAATATGGTCAATCAATATCTGTTCGGCATTTTGCTTGTTTACCTCCCTAGTGAACCATTTCGGCAAAGCATTATGCCAAACTAGAGCAGTACCGCGTAAAAGCATACCGTGGGATTGGGCAAACTCAGCTAACCAATCACTTTTTTCAAAATCAAAAACATTTGGTTTAGGATGTAAATTTCTCCATTTAAACTCAACTTCTGGCACTAAAATGGCGCACTCTTTAGCAAATAAATTTGCATATTCCGAATCGCTTGATAAAACGCGATATCCAGCACACCCTCCATAAATTAGTCCTTTTGCCGCAGCCCGCTGGCTTAAAGTCGCATTCCCCGTTATAGAAAAATCTCTATGCTCATCATCAAGGGCCTGTGTTAAGTAGTTTGAATTCCTTAATCTGCCTGCAATAGTAACACTTCCGATACCAGCCAAAGTACCCAAACCCAGTAAAAAAGCACGTCGCCCTTTGATTACTCGATTGTTGGTCATATAGATTAGATCCAGGATATAATAACTTGTAAATTTATTCCCTGATATACTGATAAAAAACAATGATTAATTTTTTTGGTAAAATTTACGACAACCGCCGCTCTGATTCTTTAGCGGCATCCTTAAGAAGAAAGAGGTTTGCCTTGTTCAAATCTCTACTTGTTAAAACATCTGGTTTTGTAAGAATCCTTGATGTAGGAGGTACACAAAAATTTTGGGAACTGTCGGGTTTTTTGTCTGAATTGGAAAACATAGAAATTACAATTATGAATATACGACCGATGGAAGTAAGTTTGCCAAAACTAAAAAGCACTGTTGGTAATGGAACCAATATGAGCCAGTTTAAGGATGGAGAATTCGATATAGTTTTCTCAAATTCAGTAATTGAACACGTAGGAAATTACGATGCCCAAATGCAAATGGCTAGCGAAGTAAAAAGAGTCGGTAAAAGGTATTTTATTCAAACACCTAATCTTTATTTTCCTATTGAACCTCATTTTGTTTTTCCTTTTTTTCAGTTTCTTCCCTTACAGCTTAAATTACTTCTGATCCGTCACTTTAGATTGGGATGGCGCGGCCCGATCAAAGATAAAATAAAAGCCATACAAACTGTAAATGAAGTTAGATTACTGAGTAAAAAAGAATTTATTAATCTATTTCCTAACGCCAAAATTTTTGAAGAAAAATTTGCTGGCTTAACTAAATCTTTCATAGCATATGAAGGATGGGATAACCCTACATAAAATATTTAAGGTTTTGACAAAACTCGGCTATAAAGGTCTAAAAGCTTAGGAGCTTGATGCCGCCATTCTAACAATTCTTCCATTCGACGCTTCCCTTCTAAACCCATTTTTTCCCTCATTTCTAAATTATCTAAAAGTTGAATAATTTTTTCGGCAAATTCTACTTCATCATTGGGCGTAGCATAAAGAGATGCACCAGCCGCAGAGCGTCTTCCCTCTACTAAATCAAATTGAACAACGGGTTTTCCCATTGCCATATATTCTAGAATTTTATTCATCGTGCAGCAGTCATTATAGCGGGTTCTAGGAGATGGTTCTACACACAGATCTGTACTGGAAAGACGTTCTAAAAGTTCCTCACCCATCTTGAACCCAGTAAATTCTACAAACTCGGTAAGCTGGAGTTTTTCTGTTAAATTTTTCATCTTTTCCAGTGCTGGGCCATCTCCTATTATCATAAAATGAATATCTTGACGATGCTTTTCGCGGACAATGTATTGAACTGACCTCAAAAGATAATCAATTCCCTCAGGTTCTCCTATTACTCCAACATAACCTACTAAATAACTGCGCCCTTTTCGATAAATAGCATTTGGACTGATTGGACGAAAGCGAGACAGATCTGGGCCACTGCGAACTACATAAATTTTGCCCTCTCTCTTCTTTCCACGAGAAAGAGCCACCCCTTTGTGCGACTCATTTGTGGCAATGATGAAATCTGCGATCGCAAAAGTCAAACGCTCAGCCCAGTACAATCCATAATAAAAAATATCGTGGCGATTGTACTTAGCTTCGTACATTTCAGGATTCAAGTCATGGTGATCGAAAATTACCTTCACACCTCGACGCAATTTAAACCAGCCTGCAATTAGGAAAAGTAAGTCAGGGGGATTGCAAATGTGAATTATATCAAAACCTCTTTCCTGCCACACTCGTTGAGCTAAGCGAAAACTGCTACCAATCGCCCAGCTGTACTCCCGAAAATATCCCGTAACCGAACTCTCTTCTGGCGGAAGCGAGTAGCGATAAATATGAACTTCATCAATCACCTCGTATTCCTGATTAAATACTTTACTTTTGGGTGAAATTACCGAAACTTGATATCCTGCCTTTTGTAGAGTAGTAGCTTCTAGCCACACCCTCCTATCAAATGGTACAGGTAAGTTTTCTACAATAATCAGTACTTTAGCTAGTGAAGCCATGAAATTCTAACTCCTTAAATATTCGACATATTAGGTTTGTCTATCAAAAACTGATTAAGTGGCCTCAAGTCATTTAGATGGCTTTACTATTAAATGGTTGGTAATATATGCTAAAATACCTGCCATTTGTAAACGAAGTTTCGTCCAACCCTTAATATATCTAATCTTTACAATAACACCAATAAGTTTTAACTTCTGTTTGCCTCCTTTCACTCTTTTATCAAAAATCACAGAGGGAATACATCTAAACGGCAATAATAAATCGCCTAAAGAACCTAGAATAAATTTTGTCTGTGGATATATTTTATTTTTAGTTAATTCGTAATGTCCACCTATCACCCTAGTTACTTTCTTAGAGAGTTCGTCAAAGGAACGTCTCGCTGGGTGAGCCACGCAAGCATCATCGGCATAAATCACTTTGAGCCCGGATGAATATACCCGCCAACCCCATTCATAATCGCCACCAGATTTAAGTGCTTGATTAAATCCCCCAACTTTTTCTAAAACGCTTTTAAACGTGAAAAGATTTGCTGTAACACCAAACTTATACTCTTCCACATACTTCTTTTGAGGAAAAGCATAAAGAATATCATAAAGTTCAACCGATGTTGGATAATTTGGCTCTTTAAAAAAAACTTCTATTTTACCAGCCACTAATCCACAATCAGGAACACTAAGCAGTTTTGCTATACCTTTTTCAATCCAATCAGGCATGGGAATACAATCTGAATCGGTAAAAGCTAATACTTCTCCTTGAGCCAGAGCAATTCCTTTGTTTCTAGCAGCATAAGATCCTGGATAAATTTCATGGCTGATTAGGGCTTGCTTGAATTTCTTAACTATCGGCTCTACGCTCTCTTTAGAACCATTATCAACCACTATGACTTCGTATAAGTTTTTTGAGTAAGTCTGAATTTCCAAAGCTTGCAAACAAAGTTCTAAGCATTGGGAGTCGTTGAATACTGGAAGAATGACGGATACTTTAGGAAGGCTAAGTTCATTCATATTAATTAAGGTACTACACTTTAATTAAGCTACTACACTACCACTATTTTTAATACAACTTGCAATTTAATCGTTTCTGCAAGCATTAATTTGATTGCCCTGAATCTTTATCTGTTTTTTTAACTTTTATCTTATGCAATACTGAACTAATAATTAAACTCACATAAGGATTAAGCCAAAATAAAAACCAAAATTTGCCACCATGCCTTTTCACGTATAATTTCCATTCTTTAGAAGATAACTCTTTGGGATGGTCTAACTTTTTCAGTCGCTCTCTGAGCGATAAGTTGACATCCATATAAGTTCCACTAATAGAATTCCTCGCACAAGTACCTACATACCCAGGTGCTACCCATATCGAACAACCCAGTTTACGCGCTCTTAGTCCGTAATCGAAGTCTCCTCGACGATGAGTAAAAATCGGATCTATATTGCCTACCTCCTTAGCCACTGCATTAGGAATAAGCACACAATTTCCATTCATTGTCTCGCATTCTAGGGGTTTTTCTGTAGGCTTTACCCACCCAAATTTTAGGGGATGCCAAGGCTTTAGCCGCACTCTTCCTCCATAGGTTACCATTCCAGTTATTGGGTCTTGCAATGAGCCAGTTACTATAGACTTATGGTATCCTCGCTCTGCTAAATAGATATGAGTATCAAGAAGTATTTTCAGCGCATTAGGAACAAGCTGAATATCATCATTTAGCCAAATGTAGTAGTCATAATCAAATTTCATGGCTTCTAGAAATGCCAACTGCATTCCACCTCCCCAAAATAGATTACCATTTCCTTTAATCAGTTTCACTATTGGAAAGAGTTTTTTTACGGCCTCCCAAGTTCCATCTGTACTACCATCATCTACTAGATATAAATCGACAGCTAAATTTTGCTGATAAACTTTCTCCAGACAATTTAAAGTGTGCTCGCGCCTATTGTGACAAGTCATTAAAATAGCTATCTTCATCTATTTATATCCTCCTTGTTAAGAATTTAAAATAGCATCCACTGCACGGGCTTGCTCTAACCATTGATTGTGTCGCTCGGCTTTCAATTCGTTTATTTGCTGACTTAGTTCCTCTTTTCTAGATATTGCTTCTTGGCAGCCTTGGGCGATCGACTGAGGATTAAGAGGATTGACGTAAATTGCACCTTTATAAAACATTTTCTGTAAAAGTCTAGTCTGAGATAGAATTAGTGGCTTCCCTGTTCCTACAGCCTCATTAGCGCTGCATAACTGCACCCCATCCAGTACTGTTAAACCTAAAACAGCATCAGTCGAAAGCAATAAGATATCAAATTCTACTGTAGGCAAGTATCCAGGTAGTTTAACGTTGGGAGGTATATTTTTTAAGTTATGAATGCCTTTGGCACGGGTAATATTGCCAGTCAGCACAAAAGTAATTTTTGGTATTAAACGAGCCGCTGCCAAAACAGCTTCTATAGGTTCGTCAGCATTAAACGAGCATGGAAATAACACCCAAGGATGCAAAAAAACAAATCGATCTAGATTTGCAACTATATTATAATTTACTATAGAAGGTCGATCCTCCAAAACTAGCAATGTTTTAGGGTTTACACCTGCTGCTTTAACTTGTTCTTTGACATAATCGTTATGTACTAGCACCACATCGCAACGATTGAGCAAAGCTATCGCTCCTGGAAAGCTTATCCAAGGATAGCGGAACATAACATTGTGACAATCAGCAATAATAGCCACTTGGCTATTAAACAATACTTTGTATAAATAAGCTAAATATAGAGGAGGCGTTGGGGCAAGTTGTACCCAAACCACTTGAGGCTGTTCGCAAAGTAGCAGCCATAAAGTTATAACGCTTTTAAAGAAGTATTCTAAAGGTCTTAAGTAGCGACTATGAAACGCCAACGATAAGAACTTTAGTTGATAGCCAAAGTAAGGCTGCATTGAGATAGGTCGTCGCTGAAAAGCGATCCATGCTATAAATAATTGCTTCATCAGAAATTAATTATTTTAGTATCATAATTTAACTAGCGCGATGGAAAAATATCCAAAAGTAAGTATTTTAGGTACTGGCTTCTAAAAATACATTGCATTTCACGTTTTACTCTTCTTCAAATAAAAACTCATTGCATAAAGTTATTTGTTTATGTTTGTTTAGATATTTTCAAATATTATACTAGCGAATTTTTCAGGAGTGTGATTTTGTACAAAAGATTGCATTTGGCTAATATCGCAAAACGAGCTAGGAGCTTTACTAAGGAATGCAGTCAATCCTTTAGCTATTTCGCCTGCCACGCTTGTATCAACGGTTAAGCCAAGATTGTATTGTTGTACTAGCGCTCCAATCAAACCATAATTTGTACTTAATACTGGTTTACAGGTAGATGCTGCTAATAATAAGATACCACTCATTCCAGCTTGCCGTTGGTAAGGTATAAGTATAACATCTGCCATATGAAAATATTTATGCACATCTGTTTCGGGAATATATTCATATTTAGTTATAATTTGAAGGGATGATTGAAGATGGTATATTTTTTCGAGCCAAGATGCTATCAAAGGTTTTTCTTCTATAGGTTCAGGTACTCCTAAAAGTACCAAACAAAGTTTTTGTCCTAAATCTTGGGGTAACATAGTTACAGCTTCTAGTAATTTTTGAATTCCTTTGCGTCTGGTTAAAGAACCAAATAACATAAATACTTGTCTATCGGCTTGAATCCCTAAAATCTCTTTTTGTTTAGCTGAGTCAATTTCATGTTGGTTAATCATAAAAACTGGATCTGGTAAGTGTATTGCTTTTACATTACTATTGCATTTATTAATCTTATCTATAGCAAAAGGGTCTAGGCAAAACAATTTATTAAGCTCAGGATTTTGGAGGACACAACTCAATATAAATTTATCTATCTGCTGCTGTATCAATTCTTTTTGAGATGGTAAATAGGTTTTAAAATCTCTGTAATAAAATTTAGGTTGGAAATAAATTCCTGAGACAGGGCAAGGAGGTTTTGCTCTAAAGGCTAGTGGTAATTTCAAAATATCGAAATACATAATTAAGCAGTGAGTTGCAGTCAAAGAGTTGGCATATTTACACATTAGTTGCCACTCTTGAAAAGCTCGCATTAAACGTTCAAGTCTAGATTTGTTAGCACTAAAAAGCTTCTCTTCTTTTCGGGAAATAGAAATAAAAAAAACGTTTTTTTGTCTGTATAATAAAGGTATATCTAAAACATCAGAGTGTTGATGGATAAAAGTTGGCGATACAACAATATACAAAGATCCTTGTAAGTCTCGTTCGCACCAATACTTAGTCAAATGCCTTATGTAGTTTGCATGATGCCCTGCAACAGCAACATCAAACAACATTATGTGGCGATTGATATCAAACTTCATTTTGTTGTCAAATAATCTACAATTTTACTATACACGATCTTTCTCTCTAGTTACCACTGCCGTCGTAGACAAACTAAGCTATATTCTGGTTCAAGGGAAACTATTTTTTTAAGATAACTTTAAAGGAAGAAGAAAAAAGATAGAAAAGTTGCTGTATGTTAAATAACTCCATTTCTGGAAAAATAAGCCAAACCATTGTAATTATGATGGTACTATCGGCATTAATAATGCTTGTTGGTTCTGTTCCGGTCCAAGCCCAGCGGACTCAGCGTAGAGCCAGCCCGTCTAGAACGACTCCTAGCATTGGAACATTAGAAAATTCATATACTTTGGGAGGAGGCGATCGCATCCGCATCGATAACGTGAAGTTACCCGAATATAGTGGTGAGTACACTATTCCAAGAGGCGGTGTGCTATCTTTGCCCCTCGTTGGTACTTTATCTCTTCAGGGTTTAACACTGGAGGAGGCTACTCAAGCAATTACTACTGCATACAGTCGAATCCTGAAACGTCCTAGGATTGGAGTGAGGTTGATCGAACCTCGTGCTTTAAACATTGTAGTTTCAGGTGAAGTAAATCGTCCTGGTTCTTATATAGTACCCGTGTTAGATACTAGAACCCCTGGAATGAGATACCCAACTGTAACCCAGCTAATCCAACAGGCAGAAGGAGTTACACAAACAGCAGATTTAAGTCGAGTTCAAGTACGCCGACGACAAAGATACGGTTCCGAGCGGATCATTAATTTAAATTTACAAGAATTTTTACGGACTGGTAATCCTAGCCAAGACATTCATGTGCTGGATGGAGATACGATTTTTGTCCCGACAGCAACTAATGTCAGCCTGTCACAATCAAACTACGTAGCTACTACCAGCTTAGCGACAGACCTAACAAAACCCCGGACAGTTAGAGTTCTGGGAGAAGTTGCTAATGCAGGTTCTTATGTTTTAACCGGAGGCAACACAATACCAGATCGAAATGTTGGTGGACGACCAACAATAACACGGGCTATTCAAGTCGCGGGAGGAATTACATCAGCATCCGACCTTCGACGCATTCAGGTTCGTCGGTCTACAAAAGCAGGTACAGAACAAATATTTTATGTGGATCTTTGGCAATTTTTGCAATCAGGGGACACCAATCAAGATTTAATTTTGCAAGATGGAGATACGATTTTTGTTCCGACTCTTCAGAACATTACGTTACTACAAGCAAACCAGCTAGCAACACTTAGCTTAGCTACAGATATAACTAAGCCTCGCACGGTTACAGTGATAGGCGAAGTCAATAATCCTGGCCCATACGTTCTTATTGGAGGCGAGACAAAAACGGAGGGTAGAACTGTTGGTGGATTGCCATCAGTAACACGAGCTATTGAGTTAGCTGGCGGAATTACCGCATCTGCTGATATTCGCAATATTCAAGTACGACGTATTACTAAAACAGGAGTACAGCAAAACTTTAGCGTAAATTTATGGCAATTCTTGCAGGCAGGCGATACCAGCCAAGACCTAATAGTGCAAGAGGGAGATACTGTTTTTATTCCTACTATTTCTAACTTTAACCGGGCAGAAGCACGTCAGTTATCTTCTGTTAGCTTTGGAGTAAATCCGAACACAGCTCGCACGGTAGCTGTAGCAGGAGAAGTTAATCGTCCAGGCCCATACGTTCTTATTGGAGGCGAGACAAAAACTGATGGCAGAACTGTTGGTGGATTGCCAACTGTATCGCGGGCTATCCAAATAGCTGGCGGGATTACCCAACAGGCTGATATTCGCAATATCCAAGTAAGACGGCCCACAAGAACAGGCGTAGAAAAATTTATTAACGTAAACCTTTGGCAGTTCTTGCAAGCTGGTGATTTCAGTCAAGATTTAATTCTAGAAGAAGGAGATACGATTTTTATACCCACTGCTGCTGATATCGAGCCAGCAGAAGTATCTCAATTAGCTGGATCTAGCCTTTCTCCTAATACTATTCAGGTTAGTGTAGTAGGAGAAGTTGGAAGACCAGGAAGAATAGAGGTTAGACCAGATACAACCTTGAATCAAGCTTTGTTGGCTGCTGGAGGATTTAACAGAAGTCGAGCTAAAAGGAGCAGTGTTGAACTGATTCGCCTCAACCTCAACGGTACAATCTCCAGGTTTACAGTACCTATTGACTTTAACCAAGGGATTAACGAGCAGACCAATCCTTTGCTTCAGAACAATGACATTATTGTAGTAGGTCGCTCCGGGCTAGCTAGAGTGGGAGACACTTTGGAAAATGTAGTAGGTGGCGGAGGCTTGTTCTCTATTTTCAGAATTTTAGAGATTTTAGGACTCCCATGAATCTGAGCGAAGCTTAAATTTTTTAATTTGAAGTGAATCAAAAAAAATATAGGAATCGAAATGGATACCAACCAAAATTATCATTCCTTTTCAATCAAGCGTAATGGTAAACAGTCGCAATCTTTATCTAAAGGTTACGCCGCACAGCCTGAAATGAATGATGAAGAAAAAGTACTTAAGGAGTTGAGTAAGCTTCTTGCAGCAGCACGTAGAAGAGCTATCGTTATTTTTTCTGTTGCCTTATTAACAAATTGTGGTTTGCTCTTCTTAAGTACAAGACGTGCGCCAACTTATCAAGGAAAATTTCAGCTTCTAGTAGAACCAGTAACAATAGCTGAAAACAAATTGCTTTCCGTTCTCACTAAAACATTAGGAGAAACCAATTCAAAAACTGATTCTGGTTTGGATTACGAATCTCAAATCAGGGTTTTACAAAGTCCTAAAATAATGGCTCCGATTATTGAAAAAATAAAAGCTAAGTATCCTGATGTTGATTATAATTCATTAATCGGCAAGCTTACTATTGAACGTATCATGAAGGAGAAGGAAGGAACTAGAATTATTGAAATTACTTACCAAGATAAAGAAGCTGACAAAATAGAGTTTGTATTGGATAAAATAGCAGAGGGTTATCTAAAATATAGCCTAGAAGAACGTCAGACGAGTATTCGTCGAGGCATTAGTTTTATCGAAGAGCAAATTCCATCTTTACAACAAAGAGTTGATACTATTCAAGGACAACTACAAAATCTGCGGAAGCAATACAATTTGACAGACCCCTCAATTGTAGGAAAAACATTAGCAGAACAAGCTGCTAGAATCGAGAATGAACAAGTAAGTATTCAACAAAAGATAGCCCAGAAACGTTCGCTTTATTTCACGCTTAGAACTCTATTTGACCAAGGAAATATACCTGCTGTTCTCAGTCAGGATGTTGATGCTTATGGAGTTTTACTAAGACAGATCCATGAACTTAACTCTAAAATGGCACAAGCTTATTCCGAACTTCAAGAAGATAGCGATATAATGCAAGAATTACGAGAACAGCAACAGTCTTTGCATCTACGTTCTATTAGAGAAGCTCTAAGTGTTTTAGAAAAGGTTAAGGGAGAATTACAGGGTCTAGAAAACAGCGCTCAAATTATTACTAAATCAGAAAGCCTTTTAAATCAAAGAGCTAGCCAATTTCCTGCTGCTGCACGCCAGTATACAGATTTACAGAGGGAATTAGAGGTTGCTACTGCTTCACTAAATCAACTCGTATCGAAGCGAGACACATTACGAGTGGATGCTGCTCAAGCGGAAGTACTTTGGCAGCTAATTAGCCCTCCTGAATTACCACGAGGGAAAAATGGCAAACCTTTAAGGCAAAAAATTGATAGGAGAACCTACATTTTAATGCTAATTATGAGTTTAGTAGTGGGCATAGGAGTAGCTATTCTCATTGAAATTATTAACAATGTTTTCCACACTCCTGATGATATTGAAGGGGAAACAAACTTGCCGCTCCTAGCTGTAATTCCTTTTGCTAAAGAACTTAAAGGACGCCAAGGATTTCCTTTGGCGCATTTAGCTTCTTTTTCAACCCTATTTAGCCAAAAACTTGCTCCGGTGGTCTTAGTAGCTGGTTGGACAGTTAATAAAACCCGCAGTTTGGTCGGTCAAGAGAGGCAGTATGTTGATTCTCCTGTGGTAGAAGCATTCCGCTCTTTATACACAAATATTCGCTTGATTAGTCCTGACAAATCCCTCCAATCGTTAACCATTGGTTCCGCTACACCTGGCGATGGTAAGTCCAGTGTTGCTGTTTATTTAGCTCAAACAGCTGCTGCTATAGGCCAACGGGTATTACTAGTAGATGCCGATCTTCGTCGTCCTAAAATTCATACAAAGGTTGGTTTACCAAATGTAAGAGGATTAAGTGAGGTTATTTCTACAGATGTAGGTCTTAACGAAGTTATCCAGCGATCGCCCACAGAGGAAAATCTTTTTGTCCTTACTGCTGGTTCAACGCCCCCAGATCCAATTAAGCACCTTTCCTCTGAGAAAATGCAGCATTTAATGGAGCAGTTCCAAGCATTTTTTGATTTAGTTATTTATGATACCCCACCATTAGTAGGGCTGGCAGATGCTAATTTGGTAGCTGCTTACACAGATGGATTAGTAATGGTTGTAGGGTTAGAAAAGACAGACCGTTTTATGGTGTTCAAATCACTGGAAAGATTAACTATTTCAGGTGTAAATGTTTTGGGTTTAGTTGCTAACGGTGTTAAAGGTTATAAGACAAAAGTTTATAAGGCTTATCAAAGGATGTAATTAAAAAAAGCATAATTATTCGGCTTTCATATTAACCGTTTCTTCCGTACTTACTATGCTAAATTAACAGGTAAATGCCAATTAAGTAAGGCTCTGATTTGAAAATTATGGAAATTTATAAACCAAAAGCCACAATGCTTGAATGCGCTAATTTATCTTTCTGCTTTTGGGGCAAAAGAGCGGCACTTTTTAATAAAGTATATTTACTTAGGGCTTGCCTCATTGAGTCTGCGATCGTATGAGCCAAAATGACAGAAGGAATCAAGCGACCAGATATATAACCTGATATGGGCTAATCCCCGCCCAAAGATAATTTTTAATAATCTGGGAGGCTCTAAAAAGATTAGTGTGGGAAAATTGATACAAAAAAGCACAAAAAACCCGTCGAAGCCAGGTAGAAAGATTCATTACTAAAAAAGTAATCGCAATCGCAGTTTCAGAAGTATGAGTTAGTTTAGCCATCACGCGAGAAAGAGAAAATCTACGTTTAACTTGGCCAAACTTTCCCTCAATGGAATTGCGAAGTTTCTCATCTTGTTTCGCTTGCTTCTTTGTTTGTGGACTGACATAAGCTGGCGGTCTTCCCAAAGGTGGGCCACTAATTCTAATTCCTCTTTCGAGAGCACCAAGCGCGGTTTTCTCTTGTCCGATAAATCCGGTCAAAATGAACCGATTCGGGGTAATATCCAGTGAAGTTATAATAAGCTTCGATTTGAAATTTTAAGTCTGCCGATTCATTAAAATTATCCCAGCTAATCCGTTCTAAAAATACATACCCATCAAAGTAACTCGCAGAGATTTTTGCCCCAAACTCTACGGGTTTCCCGCTTTTCCCCGGATAATGGGACGGATATGGGGTTGGTTTAAACTGACGATTCTATTCTGTATACTCTGTTGATTATTTTCCCATAACGTGCCCTGTTGTCGATAGACTTCTGTCACGACTAACAACATCTTATATTGCTTTTTATTCAGCCTTGTTAATTCAGCAGGGTGCGGAATGTGGGATTTAGGGCATCCACTCTAATGCAATCCCGACACGAGTATCTTTATCTTGCCGCGCATTTTGCCTTTGCAGATCGGTAGATACTCGGAAATTTTGAGTTAGTGCATATCCAGCCGAAAGCGTTGTTAAGCCGACTTCTTCATTAGTACCGGGAGATACCCAACTCTGGGTTAAAGAAATATCTGCCGCGCCACCACGGGATAAAACTAATAGTAATTTAACACCGACATGAAGACCATCTGCGGTATATTCATCTGTTTCTAAATGGCGATAACCTACGACTGGCGCTACGTTAAGATAACCGCCTAAGGGGAGTACGTAATAACGCAAATCTCCACCATAATTCATTCTTTTTCCATCAAAGGTGGTTTGAAAATCGCCACTTACCGTTAACCCAGTTCTACCTAGAAATACATCTTCTACGCCTACCATTGCACCACTTCCATCATCGGTAGAAGGAAATTGAGTGTAACCTAACCGGATTCGCGTTTTAAAGCTAGGGTCTTTTCTGATTTCTTCTAAAACGTTCGGTACTTTTTCGATCCAACGTTGCAAAACCGGACTGTTTTCAATAATTTCCGGACTTAAATCTAAATCACTAGCATCGGAACTGGGGGTAGTTTCCGGACTGGGAGTGGTTTCTGGTTCGCTTTGACTCCAGACAGGGTTAGCTAGCAGAAAGAAACAGATACCCGTCTGAAAAACTACATTTGATAAGTTTACTCTCATTTCCGTGCTTCCTTTGTGTCTGGAGTTTATCTCGCAAAATTAATCATTATTATGATTGATTAATCATTATTTTTCCAAGAATACATTTTTTATGGCAGTTGCTAAGGGCGGGTTTTGTTGAAAGAGTGTCTGTTTTACACCAAGGCTTTCTGCTAAACCCACCCCTACAAGATAGGTAGGTAGCAAATAAACTATTAAAAAAAAAGGCTCTGCGATTAGCAGAACCGAACTTATCAAGGAGCAACTAATGCAAAACTAGCGGACTGTTCCTGCCAAAGGAGTTACATCAATTGGCTTCATTAAATACAAACGCAACAATTGCCAACCGTTAGAAACGTAGTAAGGCAATTTTTGGAAGAATTGCAGGAATTTGGGTGTTTTGGAATTAACAATTTCGGTCAATTTTTCGTTATTCTTGATACAAACATCCAGACGTTGATAAAACTCTGGCTTGTTCACATCAAGAATTACTGGGAATACCCGTCCGGCATTTTCGTTGGTTTTTTCAATCACGTGAATATCATAATCCCGTGCATTCAAACCAATTGAGGCGTAGAAATCAGCGCGTTGGATATCGTTTAGATACATGGTAGCAAACACTGACAGCAGGAAGAAGCGACACCACAGTTTTGCTTTCCAATCATTTAAAATCTGGGGTTGGGCTTTCATCACGGCGTCGAAGAAATCGCCGTGGCGGTTTTCATCCTGACACCAGTTTTCAAAGAAGCGGAAAATGGGATAAATCCGATCTTCTGGATGGGCTTCCAAATGGCGATAAATTGTGATATAGCGCCAGTAACCTATCTTTTCAGAAAGGTAGGTGGCGTAGAAAATAAATTTGGGTTTAAAGAAGGTATATTTGTGAGTTTTGGTCAAAAATCCCAAGTCTAGGGATAAGTGAAAATCTGATAATGCTTTGTTCAGGAAGCCGGCGTGACGAGCTTCATCACGGGACATCAGGTTGAAGCATTCTGCTAGTAGGGGGTTTTTGTCCTTGAGGCGGCGTCCCAGTTCTTTGTAAAGCAGGAAGCCGGAAAATTCTGCGGTGCAGGAACGTTCCAGGAATTCTACGAACAGCTTACGAGTTTCCCCGTCAATGTGATCCCAGGATTTTTCAAATTCGGCGTCCCGGACAAAGTGGTTGCGGTTGTAGTCGGTGCGGAATTCTTCCAGAATGGCTCTCAGTTCGTCTTCGTTGACTGAGATGTCCATCTTTGCCATTTCATCAAAGTCGGTGGTGTAGAACCGAGGGGTGAGGATGGTTTCTTTGGCTGGGACTTTAACTCCAGGTCTTAACTCTTCAAAGCTGGGCTTTTTGAGGGAATCTACCATAGGTTCTTTTGCTCTCTTGTGATGAATCAGTGCTGCACTTAAGGCGCTTTACTTAAGGGGGTTAGGGATTGGGGAGCGGGAGTTGGGGATATGTAAAATTTTATAATTCCCAGCTTTTATTTTTTCCCATTCCTGGTTCCCCATTCCCCAGACCGTTTTATTGGGATGGGTTTTAGTTTACCAAGGGAAAGGGGGTGAAAAGTAAGGTATTTGATTAAGACTTGCAACAAAGTGTCAAGTTTTGTAACGGTTAGCTGTTTTTTACCGATCGCTCAATCTCTAAACAATTTTCAATCATCGTATTTTAAGATTACTTTACGGTGTAGCAGAAAAATACATAAAGATTAGTTTCAACTGCGACCGGGTATATAGAAAAATTAAAAGCAAAATCTCTATGATTGGAACTGAACAGTGTTAGTTCGATCGCACTCCTCTCCATGAATGATGTTGGCACTAGTTATCTACTTTGGTTCGCCTGCTTATTTCAGCTGCACGGGCTGCATCGCCTGTATAACGGCAAAATAGGTACGGGATTGCTTTGGCTGTGTACTTTTGGTTTGTTTTGGATCGGACAGACTATAGATTTGGTTCTGATTCCCGATATGGTGGAAGAGTTTAACACCAAACAAAGAGCCAAACTAGGCTATTCTCCCACGGGGATACCACTTAACCAACCTGCGGTGACTAGAAAAGTCGAACCGCTTACCCAAGATGGATTGAAGGTTAAATTAGTGAAAGCAGCCGCTGCTAGAGGGGGCAAAATCACCGTTACCCAAGCGGTTATGGACACGGGAATCGGTTTTCCTCAGGTAGAAACAGCTTTAAAAGAATTGGTGAAATCCGGCTATGTTAATATCGATAACCACCCGGTTACTGGGGCGGTGACCTACGACTTTATAGAGTTGTAAAAAGTGTGGTTAATTTGGATAAAGACTACAAATGGGATGAGAAAATTTAAGGCGATCGGCTAGAGATTGTTATTCATCCCTAGCTTTGCTTTTTACCCTTAATTTCTAACCAACCATTTTTGCGCGTTTAATCGCTGAACGACTCCAAACACGAGTAAGTCTAACGTGATTTTCCGTTCGTCGATCAGGAAAGGTTCGAGGGTACTTGGTTTGCCACCATTTTCAGCATAGGAAAACGCCCTCTGCCCTTGAATTTCTTCATCCATGAAATAAACTCGAAACTGACGCAAACCTCGATTCCAGCCACCAATAATTTGCCAACATTCTGGCATTTGGGCATAACCGATAATGGGGATTTTCTGCTTTTCAAGAGATAGCTGTAAATCCTGAACCCCTTGTTTGGCAAGGGCTTCTTTTAAAGCTGGTAAGTAATGTTGTTGAACGAACTCGGCAAAAGGTTTATCTTCAACTGCGGGAGCCTTTTCTTTTTTACCAGCTGCTTTGGCTGGAGCTTCTTCACCGGCGGCTTTAGCAGCAGGTTTTTTGGCGGCAGGTTTTTTGGCTGTTTCTCCACCAGTTGCATTCGGGTTAGCTTCCGAACTGACGGCTGTGGGATCGGGCGCGTTTGCAGAGGGAATATCTGTCGCTTGAGGAGAGTCAGTGCTGGGAGCGTTTTCTTCCGAGACGCTGGGAGCTTGTTTGTCAACAGTGCTAGGAGCTACTTCTCCCGCTTCATTGTGATTGGTTTCTTCTGCCATTGCATCGATTGGATGTTGGTTTTGGATTTAACTGCCCCCAAGGAGCATGGGGTCTATCAGAAAAATTTTAGATTGGCGATTTTGGATGTTTCCTCTTACCAGGGATTGGCAGGCATTTGAAATAATCCAAAATCTAAAATCTAAAATCAGTTTACCTTGGCATTATGATACCGCGATCGCACTCCGATCAACCGCCAGCAACAGCCGGAACTATGCTCACTTCGTCCCCATCTTGCAGGGGTGTTTGAGTGCCGTCCAAAAAGCGGATATCTTCGCTATTGACGTAGAAATTCAGGAATCGGCGCGGTTGTCCTTGTTCGTCACAAAGACGCGCTTTGATACCGGGACAGCTTTGCTCTAAGGAGTCGAGCAACTCGCCGATACTGTTTGCTTTACACTCCAAAGTAGCTTGGTCGTTAGTGAATTTTTGTAGAGCAGTCGGAACTAGAACTTTGACGGACATGATTTCGTTGGGAATTGAGAATAGGGTATTGGGAATTAAAAATTGGGCATGGGGAATGGGGCATTAGTTTTTTACCTACTACCCATAAGCCCTGCCCATTACTTATTAAACAAGAACTTGTTGCCATTCCAAGCGATCGAGTGTTTGAGCGCGTTCTAAAGCACGCTCGAAACTTTCTAATTTTGGCTCGATGGTGAGGGGTTCGCCGATGTAACCTTGGACGGCTTCTTGAGTCTTCAGTCCGTTGCCGGTGATGTAAACAACCGTGGTTTCTTCGGGGTCGATTTTACCAGCTTCTACCAGTTTCTTCAGTACGGCAACGGTGGTACCGCCAGCGGTTTCGGTGAAGATGCCTTCGGTTTCCGCTAGTAATTTGATGCCTTCTACGATTTCGGCATCGTTAACGGATTCGATGTTACCGCCTGTTTTCCGCGCTACTTCTAAAGCGTAGACACCATCGGCGGGGTTACCAATTGCGATCGACTTGGCAATTGTGCTGGGTTTAACTGGCTTCACGAAGTCGCGATTTTCGCGGAAAGCTTGGGCGATGGGAGAACATCCTTCTGCTTGAGCGCCGCTGAAACGAACATTTTTGTCAGCGATTAAGCCAACTTTAATAAATTCTTGAAAACCTTTATAAATTTTTGTGAAGAGGGAACCAGACGCTAGGGGAGCCACGATATGGTCGGGCAATTCCCAGCCTAGCTGTTCTGCCACTTCATAGCCCAGGGTTTTGGAACCTTCGGAATAGTAGGGACGCAGGTTAATATTGACAAAACCCCAGCCATGTGTATTGGCCACTTCGCAGCATAGGCGATTCACTTGATCGTAGTTGCCTTGCACCGCCATTACGGTGGGGCCATAGATTAACGTACCCAAAACTTTACCAGCTTCTAGGTCAGAAGGTATAAAAACGCAACAATCGAGTCCGGCATGAGCGGCGATCGCAGCAGTAGAATTAGCTAAGTTCCCAGTGCTGGCACAAGATACGGTACTGAAACCCAGTTCTCTGGCTCTAGAGAGGGCAACCGATACTACCCGATCCTTGAAGCTCAGGGTAGGCATATTGACAGCATCGTTTTTGATATAGAGCTTTTTGAGTCCCAGACGACGGGCTAAACGGTTGGCGCGTACCAGTGGAGTCATGCCAGTTCCTACATCAATTACGTTGTCGGTAGCGACTGGCAAAAATGGGCGATAACGCCAAATAGAATTTGGCCCAGCTTGAATAGTTTCGCGAGTGACGATGCGGCGAAGGTGGTCGTAGTCGTAAGCCACTTCTAGAGGGCCAAAACAAAACTCGCAAACGTGGGTCGCTTTCGGTTCGTATTCCGCGCCGCACTCTTTGCATTTCAGGGACTTAAAGGTAGCCGCTGTTAGCTGGTTTTGGGTTTCGATCGCCTGGGTCATGATCTCTGCTCTCTGGTCTTTGCTCGATGTCTGTCAACTGTTCGGAATGCTAACACGACCTGCTCAATGAGTCAAACATATCCGACATTTTTAGTCGGGATTAAATTTTAAGGGGCTAGGGACTAATATCGAATACCCAAATGTTTGCTACAGATAACTGATGGGGAGATGGGGAGATGGGGAGATGGGGAGATGGGGAGATGGGGAGATGGGGGGATG
>DATNQN010000050.1 GCA_036703985.1 Leptolyngbyaceae cyanobacterium | reverse complement strand
GGTGGCGGTGGGGGTGGTGGGGGTGGCGGTTGTTGTTCGGGGGGAGTTTGGACGATGGTTGCTCTGGGTACGATCGCTAATTCTACCGCCCGACGCAAATCTTCTGCATTGACATCAGTGCGTCCTTCCAATGCGGCAGCTGCTTTGGCAACTCTGACGGCAAATAGTTCGGCGCGATGTCCTTGCACGCCGCCCCGAATCGCTTCTTGAACTAAATAGCTGATTTGATCTTGGGTGATGCGAACTTCTTTTAACCATTCTCGCGCCAAGATAATCTGCGTTTTCAGGTTATCCAAGTCTTCGCTATATTGGGCGAGAAATGCTGGGGGCGATTGGGCAAATTCAAGGACTTGTTCGACTGCTTGTACTCGATCGTCTAATCCCAATACTCCATCTGCGGAGAGGGTAATTGCTATTCTATCTAATAAGTGTTCTCGCAGAGGCCCTTCTTCCGGGTTGTAGGTGGCGATAAACAGGGGTTTGCAGGGGTGTTCGACGCTCATTCCTTCCCGTTCGATGATGTTGCGTCCTTCTGATAATACGGACAGCAGTTGATTGGCAATTTGGTCATCTAGTAGGTTGATTTCGTCTACGTAGAGGACGCCTCGATGTGCTGCTGCTAGTAATCCCGGTTGAAATACGGTTTCTCCCCTTTTGACAGATTGTTCTACATCTACTGAACCGAGTAATCTGTCTTCGGTAACTCCCAAGGGAATTTGGATGAATGGGGCAGGTATAATTTCGGTGGAGTCGGTATTATCTTTAGGTTCGCTGTTGTAGTAAGACCCGCAGACGACTTCGATCGGTGGCAGGAGGGCGTGCAAAGCGCGTGCCATCACGGATTTGGCGGTGCCGCGACGACCTGCGATCGCGACTCCCCCCAATCCCGGGTCAACCGCTGCCAACAGCAGAGCTAATTTGATTGCTTCTTGTCCTACCACAGCTGTGAGCGGAAAAGCTGTGACGGCAGGGGTGATAGTAGGCACTGGCATCGAGAGTTGGTTTACTTAACTTGGTTCGGTTTTTTCAGCATTCTCATTATAAATTCAAACGTAACTAAGTTTGTCTGGTTCTACTAGAGTTTGTGTTTGAATCGTTTCGACTAGTCGAGAATCTACGATCGCTCTTACCTGTCATTCGATTTTAGATTTTAGATTGGCTGGGCAAGGATCGGGCGGAGCTTGAAATAAGCGAAAATTTCTTTGATGATTCACCTTGAAAGGGGAGGCTTGAAACCCTTTTTTTCCGGTCAACAGCTTCAAATATAGAGTTTTTCAACTTAATAAATGGAAATAATTTTTATTTTTCGCTCGTTCTTTATCGAAGTAAATAAGCTTACAGCATATCTAAGTTATTAATTTATAGTATCTGAATAAACCCTTCAATTCCTCTTCGTATCCATTCATTTCCATCACTCTATCAGCCGAAAGATACAAATTCAATGCTGTTACAGTTTAATTATGTCTCGCGATATACAAAAAATTTTAATATTTTCTTCGATAATTCTTTAGAACCATTAAATTTTAACAGTGTTTCTGGAATTACAAGATTACTATCCTCTAGAAAGATTGACGAATATAAAAGGTTATGATAAAATTTATTAAAGTTGAGTAAGTCAGCCTAATCCAGCGCTGCCAAGCCTGGAGCGGAGGAACCAATTTTAGGGGCGTATCTTTATTTTGTGAGGAGATAAGTAGAGAAGGACATCTCTCAGTCCTAGCCCGTCAGCTAACTTCGTAGGCATTGAGAGGAGACTGAAATAAATTAAAAATTAAAATTTAAAAATTAAAAATGCTAATTTAGACATTTTGAATTTTTAATTTTGAATTTTTAATTAATTCAGTGTCCTTGGCTGGTACTGCTCAGGATTTTTGTACCTGCTTACTGACACTTCGGAAACTATGATATTTCAATTTAATTTGTCTGCCATAGCGGTTGCCGGACAAGCAGCTTGGAGACGGGCTAAACCAGTCGTCTTTCGAGATGTCGTCATTCTGCCTACCCTTGGTTTTTTGGGAATTATCATTTTGTGGTGGATAGTGGCGCTTTTCAATCGCGAACTAATGCCCACCCCAGCAGAGGCATTAGTTGCCAATTTGGATTATATTTTAAACCCATTTTACGTGCGAGGCCCTGGAAATTTGGGGATTGGGTGGTTATTATTGGCAAGTCTCAGACGAGTGTTGGTGGGATTTTTATTAGGTGCGGTGGTAGCCATTCCTTTAGGATTTTTGGTGGGAATGTCTAAACCTGCGATGTTAGCCCTTAATCCCATCATTCAAATTTTCAAACCAGTATCGCCACTAGCTTGGCTTCCCATCGCCTTAGCGATTTTTAACTTGGCAGACCCTTCAGCCATTTTCGTGATATTTATCACCTCTTTGTGGCCGACAATTATTAACACTGCTCTTGGTGTTTCTAGCGTTTCTAAAGATTATATTGATGTGGCAAGAGTGCTGGAAATGAATAGCTGGCGACGGATTACGAAAATAATTTTACCTGCTAGTTTGCCATACATTTTTACGGGATTGCGAATTAGTTTGGGAATTGCTTGGTTGGTGATTGTTGCCGTAGAAATGTTGACTGGTGGAATTGGCATCGGCTTTTTCGTATGGGATGAATGGAGTCGTTTAAATTTGAGTTCGGTGTTTTTAGCGGTGCTGGTAATTGGTTTAATTGGGCTACTGCTTGATTACGTTATGGGAAGAATAGAGACTCTCGTAACTCACCGTCCTAGCACCAATCGATCGTAGTTTGTAAATAGTTCGTAGTGAGGACTTTAGTCCTCAGATATTTGAGGACTAAAGTCCTCACTACAAACCATTTTTTTCTTACTAATCAGCATTATGAATAATTGGAACCGTCGAGAATTTCTCTTGGGAATGGGGGCGACGGCGGCGGGAATGGCACTGTCTTCTTGTGCAATTTCTGGCGATCGTTCGGCAAAAGGACTTACTGAAGAGGCGTTAGCAGTTGAACCGATCGTTAAACCAGAAGAACTGGAAAAACCAGATCTAACTGTCGGATACGTGCCCGTAAATGATTGTGCGCCATTTGCGATCGCATGGAAAAAAGGCTTCTTCCGCAAATACGGTTTAAACGTCAAACTGAATCGGGAAGCTAGTTGGGCGACTTCTCGCGATGGAATAATTTTCGGACGCCTCGACGCCTCACCCGTCGTCTCTGGTGCAGTCACCAACGCCAGAATCGGTGCAGAAGGTGCCCGCCACGCCCCATTATGCGCGGCGATGACGATTCACCGTCACGGGAACGCCATGACGATGAACCGCGCTATGTGGGATTTTGGGTTACGTCCCTGGCGAGATTACAACGGTGATTTAGAAGCATTTGGGCGAGATTTTCGCAATTTTTTCGCCAAGCAATCCCCAGAAAATAAAGTTTGGGCAGTGGTGTTGAGTTCGTCTATTTATGAATATTTTGTGCGCTACTTATCTGCTGCTGCGGGTGTCGATCCTTTGAAAGAATTTCGGATTATTATCGTAGCGCCACCGCAGATGGTAACCAACGTCAGAATTGGGGCAATGCAAGCTTATATGGTGGCAGAACCTTGGAATACCAGAGCAATAAAAGGTAATGAAGGAGTTGGTTTTACTTTTGCCCAAGGTAAAGAGATTTGGCAAGGACACCCCGATCGACTTTTGGGGGTAATGGAATCTTTCATTAAAGATTATCCCAAAACTTATCGCTCTTTAGTCAAAGCGATGATCGAAGCTTGCCAATATTGTAGTAAACCGGAAAATCGGCAAGAAGTAGCAGAACTAATTACCGATCGTTCTTTTACAGGCGCAAGACCAAAAAAAGGTGCGATCGATAAGTTTACGCGCCCTGCCATTGTTGGCGAATACAATTATGGCGGTTTCGATGAAAAAGAGCGCATTTTAACATCACCAGAAACCACGATTTTCTTCGATTTACCTGCTCATCTTTCTAAAATACCGGGCGATCATTCCACCTTTTTATGGCAATCGGAAAGTATTTGGTTGATGACCCAAGCTGCCCGGTGGGGACAAATTAAAGAGTTTCCCAAAAATGCAAAAGAATTAGCTGAAAAAGCTTGGCAAACTAAACTTTATCGGGAGATTGCTGTCGAGATGGGAATCGAATGCCCGCAGGAGGATTACAAAGTGGAATTAGCCGAATCATTTATCGATCAAAAAGCTTTCGACCCGAGCGATCCGGTGGGGTATCTAAATAGTTTTGCCATTAGAGCAAATGCCCCTACTCGGTTTTTCATGTCTTAAAAAATATCGATGTTTATCTGGGATTAGACATCATTAACATTTGTTGTCATTTTTTTGGAGCATCACACTTACTATGAGTCACCAAACTACTTACCAAAACAATACCAACGAGCGAGACATCAGACAGCCTGCTTTTCTGGAAATCGAGAATTTATGTAAGTCTTATCCTACGGCTGATGGGGGCGAATTTGTCGTTTTAAAAGGTATCGATCTGACGATTGGGGAAGATGAATTTATTTCGGTAATCGGTCACTCTGGCTGCGGTAAATCAACAGTATTAAAAATTGTGGCTGGATTGGAAAAAGCTACTTCCGGATCGGTGCGATTGGAAGGGCGAGAAATTCGCAAACCGGGCAGCGATCGCATGATGGTTTTCCAGCATTACGGGTTGTTACCTTGGTTAACGGTGCGGGAAAATATTCGCCTTGCTGTGGATGAAGTACTGAAAAATGCTACCCGTGCAGAAAAAATTAGTATTGTTAACGAACACCTGGCAATGGTAAACTTAAATGCGGCGGCTGATAAATATCCCGATGAAATTTCTGGGGGCATGAAACAGCGGGTTGGCATCGCTAGAGCATTGGCAATTCGTCCGAAAATGTTACTCATGGATGAACCTTTTGGTGCATTGGATGCGCTGACCAAAAGTAAGTTGCAGCGACAGGTTCTCGATATTTGGGAAAGTCACAAACAAGCAGTAATGATGATTACCCATGATGTAGATGAAGCGATTTATATGTCGGATAAAATCGTGCTGATGACAAACGGCCCTGCTGCTAAAATAGGAGAGATTTTGAAGGTGCCGTTTGAACATCCCCGCGATCGGGCCGCGATGAGAGAAACGAGAGAATATTATGAATTACGCAATCACGCTTTGAATTTCCTCGATCGATATTTTACTCAAGATGAGTAGATTCAGCAGTTCATTTACGAGAGGTAAAGCAGAATGAATATCAAACCTATTTTAGCTCGGCTACAAACTACGATCGGTCGAGATGAATTAAGTGAGGAGATGTTATTACTGCCAGGAAATAAAAACTGGAGCGCTGAGGAAGCTGAATCTGTCAAACCGCTTACTTTAATAGTTGGTTATAAGGGATCGCCCAACAGTCACGCCGCTTTAGATCTTAGTCTTCTAATCGCCCATCAAACTCGTTTAGCTACTAGCAAGCAAGTGATAGTTAAACTAGTTTACATCATAGATGAAAACCAAATTTGCGATCGCGGCGATGATTTTGTTTCCTATACAATCGAGAAGAATCGAACAGAACTTATCGCTTCATCTACATCAAAGTCTGCTATCCCGGTTTTAACAAAACCGACTATCAGCCAAGTAGCAACAATAGAAACTAGCAGCATCAATTCTCCTTGTTCGACCAATAATTCTCTCTTGGAAGCAGAAAACGTGTTATGGCAAGCACGTTGTTTGGTAGAAGAATGGCGCGATTCTTTCATCGCTCATTTGCGAATCGGCAAAGTAGCGGTCGAACTGCGAAAAGTAGTGGAATTGGAAACAGCAGATTTGCTAATAGTTGGTTGTCGATCAGAACGGCATCCAATTGTCCAAAATTTAGGCGCTGATTTTCCTTGTCCGGTGTTGGGTATTCCCGGTTCTATAGGTGAATAATTGCCTCGCGGACAGGATTTAATCGCTCGGTTATCCGCTCATCGTTAGGGCGGACTCTTAATCGCTAATAACTGTTTACCGAGCGATGATAAGTGTTAAAAAAAATTTACGCCAAAGGTGTGATTCCGATTACAAAGCCACCTTTACGGGGGTGGCTTTTTTCTGTAGGATGCAACAAGAATTTAAGTGAGAGGGAATCTGTGGAAAATTGGCAAGCCATCGTCGCGACATTAACATTCATTACGGTAATTTTCCTAATTATGACTGAATGGATACATCTAACCATTGCAGCTTTTTTAGGAGCATTAATACTGGTATTTTTCCATGTAATGAGTTTGAGCGAAGCAATTGCCTATATCGGCGAAAGCTACAGCACGTTAGCTTTATTTTTTGGAGTAATGGTATTGGTGCGGGCATTTGAACCCACCAATATATTTGAATACTTAGCTACTAAAATGGTGTTATGGACTAAAGGTAAAGGGTATCGGTTGCTGCTAGTAATTGTTGCTCTCACTACGCCAGTTTGTGCTTTTTTACCTAATGCAACTACCATCATGTTATTAGCACCTTTAATTCCACCTATTGCCGGGGAAATCGGAGTAGACTTTGTACCGTTACTAATTTTGATGGTATTTGTTGCTAACAGTACAGGACTCTTAACCTTAGTAGGAGACCCCGTTACATTTATCGTTGGGGATGCCATCAATATTAATTTTACAGATTACTTAATACGCTTAAGCCTTGGTGGAGTAATTGCTTTATTAACCGTGTCCATCCTCCTACCATTTTTGTTTAAGGATATTTGGCAGAAGAAATTAAAAAATTTGGATAGACTGCCCCATCCCCAAATTAATCATCCGCGAATTTTATTAGTAGGTGGCTTAATTGTAGCGTTCGTCCTGGTATTTTTTGTAATTGGGGGGATGTTGCCAACTCCAGTATCACCGGCATCGGTTGCTTTATTGGGAGCGGCTTTAGCTTTATTACTAGCCCATCATTCTAAAATAGATTCTCTTAACCATATATTGCGCGATGTTGATTGGAGTACGTTGTTATTTTTCATGTCCACTTTCGTATTGATAGGTGGGCTGGAAAAAACAGGTGTATTTAATAGCGTCTTAGGAGTGCTAGCGGTGATTTTAGGCAAAAATATTATCTTAGCTTCTCTATTTTTGTTATTTTTCACCGGTTTATTATCTAGTGTAGTTCCCAACATTCCATTAGTGGTGGCAATGGTACCGTTACTCAAACAGTATGTAGTAAACGTGGGATTGGCTGGAGCAGAAGTACTATCTCCCAATTTTCAAGGACAGTTTCCCCCAGAAGTATTACCGTTATTTTATGCGATGATGTTCGGTGCGACTTTAGGAGGCAATGGCACTTTAGTAGGTGCATCTTCTAATATTGTGGCGGCTGGGATTTCCGAGTTACACGGAAAACGAATTTCTTTTCATACATTCTTGCAATACGGGATACCGATTACCGTATTGCAATTAATTACTGCGGCATTTTACGTGCTTTTCCGCTTTTTAATTTAGTTGGGTATTAAGGGGAACTAGCCATCGGAAAAACGATCGTATATGCCAAAATTATCCGGGCGCGAATTGATCGGCAAAATTTTCTTACACTCCCCCACTATAAACACTACTTGTTAATAACCAAAATTAACCCTATCCCCCGTCAGATCTGGATTTCAGACTTTTGGGGGATGTTCTTATGGCTCAGATCCGGCGATTCTAAGCCATAGAGTGTTACTTTAGCCGAAATTCAGATTTATCACTCAAATATGTTTATCTCGGCGGCTAAATAAATTTAGACGAGGAAAATACTATGTTTCAAATAGGGGATGTAAGGCTGTTACCTTACAATCTTTCATACTGGTTAGCTCAGATAAATCGAGTAGAAGTAGAAGATACTGTGGCCGCACCAGCACAAGCATCGGTAATATTTTCAGGGCCGCAATTTTTTGTGGCATTAATTTCTGGATTGGTATTAGCCTTTGCTTTCCAATTATTGTTAACAAATCTATCGGTTGCCGCCGGAATTTCATACCTGGGGCATAAATCAAATGATGATGATAATGATAATGAAGGTGGAAGTTTAGGTGGTACGATTCGCAAAATCGGCACCGGGGTAGGTATTTGGACGCTGGTAACCGTTACGATCGCATTATTCCTCGCTTGCTTGTTGGCAGTCAAACTCAGCCTGCTGACTCTCAATGTGGGTTTGGGTGCGATTATCGGTTTAGTGATCTGGGGTGCGTACTTTACCCTACTAGTTTGGGTAAGTTCGAGTACCGTAGGTTCTTTGATCGGTTCGGTGGTGAATACCGCAACCTCCGGTTTTCAAGCAATTTTAGGAACTGCAACTGCTGCCTTGGGTGCAAAAGCTGCTAGCAATCAAGTAGTTGCCACCGCAGAAGCCGCCGCCGCCGCAGTTGGTCGGCAAATCGGCGCTGCACTCGATCCCGGTAGCATTCGGGAAAATTTAGAAGATTATTTAAGCGGTTTGCGTCCTCCCCAGTTAGATTTGCAAGGAGTACGCCGCGAATTTGAAAAGTTACTGAATAACCCGGATTTGAAAACACTTGGCCCAGAAAATCTCCGTCATATCGATCGCCAAACGTTTGTAGATTTGGTCAGCAACAACACCAATCTATCCAAGCGGGAAATGAATCAATTGGTAGATAGCCTGGAAGATGCTTGGAATCAAGCTACTAGCCGGGTAAAACAAGGCGACGTGATGGGGGAATTGCTCAATTATCTGCGATCGGCAGGGTCGCAAGAGTTGCGATCGCCAGAGTTAAGCTCTAAACTCGACCAATTAATTGCGGAAATGCGTTCTTCCCGCCAAGCAACGGAATATCAAGCTGAAAAAACTCCCGGATTGATGGGTCAAGCCAGACAAATGGCGATGACTGCTGTCACTGGAGTGCTGTTGGGAAGAAGCGATCTATCCGATTTAGATATTCAAAGTATTTTAAATCGGTTGGGAGAAGCGAAAGACCAAGTCACGAGTGGTGCACAACGAGTTACCGATCGAGTTAAAGAACAACTACCCGGACAACAAGTGCCGAATACAATTCGGATGGATGTAGAAAATTACTTAGCGAATACTTATCCTTGGCATTTTAACCGCGAAACTATTAAGGATGAGTTTAGAAACGTAATTTACGATCCGCAAGCCGATCCGGGAATCGTGCGTCGCCAATTAGAACAAATCAATCGCGGTGATTTCGTTAATTTGTTGCAATCGCGAGGCACTTTCACTCAAGATCGAATTAAGGAAATAGCCGACCAATTAGAAGAAATTCGCTTGGATGTACTAAGTACGGCTGAATACAGAGATAAGGAAGAAAAATCTCAGGAACTTCGCCGCAATGTAGAGAATTATTTGCGAAATACTCCCAAACAAGATTTGACTTCCGAGGGAATTCAACGAGATTTTGCACCGATATTGTCGGATTCCGATGCAACTTACGAACAGTTGCGCGATCGCTATTCTCAATTCGATCGCAATACGATCGCGACAATCCTGGCTAGTCGTCCGGATATGACCCCTGGCGAAGCAGAAACAGTCGCCAACAATATAGAAAGCACTCGCGATCGCGTTTTGAAAGAATCCCAAGCATTGCAAGAACAAGCCAAAGCGCAAGCCGAAGCGATGTGGTTAAATTTGGAATCTTATCTGCGGAATACCGGTCAGGAAGAATTGAATCCCGAAGGTATCAAACGGGATCTCGCTACTTTGCTTAACGATCCTAATAGTGGATATTATGCGATTCGCGCTCGGTTGTCTCGTTTCGATCGCGATACCTTAGTTAAGTTGCTTTCTCAGCGTCAAGATTTGAGCGAACAACAGGTAAATCAAATTATCGATCGCGTGCAAGATTCTTGGCACAATGTCGTTCACTCACCGCAAGTCGTAGCCGATAAAGCCAAGCAGCAATACGACCAAATTACCACTGCGATCGCCGATTATCTGCGGAATACTGGCAAAGACGAACTCAATCCCGAAGGTATTACCAGAGATTTGACTACTCTTTTCCGCAATCCCAAGCAAGGTGCAATGGCTTTACAGTATCGCTTATCGCAAGTCGATCGCGATACCCTGGTGAAACTGCTTTCGCAACGCCAAGACTTGAGTGAGGAACAGGTTAATCAAATCATCAATCAAGTAGAAGACGCGATTTACAATATCGTCAGAGCGCCTCGCCGTCTGGCTAAACGAACTCAAGCCACCGTGCAGAATTTCCAATCCACTTTAGCAGATTACTTGCGGAATACTGGCAAAGATGCGCTTAATCCAGAAGGGATCAAGCGGGATATGTCTTTGCTACTGCACGATCCGCGAGTGGGAATGGAAAGTTTAGGCGATCGTTTGGCGCGGATCGATCGGGAAACCGTCATCTCCTTATTATCCCAGCGTCCGGATATTTCGGAAGCCGAAGCTACTCGCATCGTCGATCAAGTTTTGGCTGTTCGCGATGGATTTGTCGAACAAGTTCGCAGCATCCAGCGCCGGATTCAAGATGTAATCGATGGTATTTTCAACGCCATCCGCAACTATCTCAACTCCCTCGATCGGCCCGAACTTAATTATGATGGAATTAAGCGGGATGTTCGCCAATTGTTCGACGATCCGCAAGCTGGATTTGACTCTTTGCGTTACCGTTTAAGTCAATTCAACCGCGATACTCTAGTGGCAATTATGAGTTCTCGCGAGGATATTTCCGAAGAAGATGCTAACCGGATTATCGATCAAGTTGAAGGTGCTCGCAATACCGTATTGCAACGTGCAGAACGCATTCAACAAGAAGCGCAACGCCGCTTAGAAGATGTGAAAAGACAAGCAGCACGGCAAGCCGAAGAAACCCGCAAAGCCGCCGCTACAGCCGCTTGGTGGTTATTTGGCACTGCTTTGACTTCCGCTTTCTTCTCTGCGCTAGCAGGTGCGATCGCGGTTACTTGGTAAGAATTGACAAATTTTCTCCGCTAACCTCAGATGCAAGCCTCTCTAGCGATAAATCAGAGAGGCTTTTTTTTAGGCTCAGAATTTAGAATTTAGAGTGACAGCAGATTCCAGTTACATAAAGTAAGAGATAGAAACCCGGTTTCTTCGAGAAACCGGGTTTCTATGTACCACATTAACCTTTCTCATCACTCTTACACTACCGATGCAACCGGACGCGATCTAAAAATTTTCCCTTTTCCCTTGCACGTAACCCTATAATATCGAATAGAAAAAATAATGCTACAGATCTCTCTCCCCATTCCCCCATCTCCCCACCTCCCCATCATTTATCTGTAGCAAACATTTGAGTATTCGATATAATTTGCAGTCGATTCCGTAATTCTGTTATACTTTTTTCTCATCCCCGATTCCCGATTTCCCATGCCAAAAAAGCTGTTGACACTGCTATTTATCGCAGTGCTTTTCAGCACTATAATATTCGCGCTCCATCAACGTAGAGAAATTGCGTCCAGTAAAAATTCTGGTAATTTCGTCCTGCAATTATTGCACGCTTCCGATCAAGAAGGTGGCGTTCCGGCTTTAGATGATGCGCCTCGTTTTTCATCCGTTCTCAATGCACTTCGCGCCCAATATCCCGATCGAACATTAACCTTATCTTCGGGAGATAATTACATTCCCGGCCCTTTTTTATCAGCTAGTAGCGACCCTAGCCTGCGAGCGGTTTTAGGTAGGGAAGAGATCGGACGGGGAGATATTAAGATCCTAAATAGCATGGGTTTTCAAGCTAGTGCATTTGGCAATCACGAATTCGATCAAGGTACTAGACAGGTGAGAACTTTAATTGCTAAAGATCGAGATTATTCGGGAACGTCTTTTCCTTATTTAAGCGCTAATTTGGATTTTTCAAATGATGGCAATTTGCGAAATTTAGTAGTTGCAGATCGTCGAGAAGCTAGTACGATTCCCCACAGCATTGCTAAGAGTACGGTAATTACGGTAGGCGGAGAAAAAATCGGCATCGTCGGTGCAACCACACCAATTTTAGATCGGATTTCTTCTCCTGGAGATGTAAAAGTTTTGCCTGCCAAGTGGCAAGATTTAAATGCTGTAGCGACGACTATTCAACCCTCAATTGATGCGTTAATTCGCCAGGGAATTAATAAAGTTATCCTGCTAGCGCATATGCAGCAATTAGATATGGAAGTTAATTTGGCTAGTCACCTGCGAGGAGTTGATATTATAGTTGCTGGTGGTTCTCATACCATATTGAGCGATCGCACCGATCGCCTGCGGGTGGGAGATACTTCAGGTGGCGCGTATCCAATTTTGAGAACGTCCGCCAGCGGAGAACCGATCGCGATCGTCAATACCACCAGCAACTATAAATATGTCGGTCGTTTGGTAATTGAATTCGATCGCCAAGGAATTGCGATCGCAAAAAGTATCGATCCGAAGGTCAGCGGTGCTTACCCCACCGATCCGCAGGGAGTAATCGATACGGGAAATTTCCCCCCAGATCCCAAAGTAGTTCAAGTAACAGATGCTTTACGCAAAGTAATTCTTACTAAAGATGCCGAGATTTTCGGTCAGACAAAAGTTTACTTAAATGGCGAAAGAAACTCCGTTCGTACTGAAGAAACGAACTTAGGAAATTTAACTGCCGATGCTAACTTAGCCGCCGCTCGCCAAATCGATCCAAATGTCGTAATTTCGATTAAAAATGGTGGTGGTATCCGCGAATCGATCGGTGCTGTAGTTAGTACTGGTGGTAACGATCCGAAAGCGGGTCAAAAGATTCCTCCCATTGCTAATCCCGCCGCAGGTAAAAAAGCGGGAAACATATCGCAATTGGATATTGAAAATAGTTTGAGATTCAATAATCAGCTAACTTTATTAACTTTAACGGCGCGACAATTACAACAAGTAATCGAACATGGAGTCGCGGAAATCGCACCGGGAAGGACGCCGGGAAGTTTTCCCCAAGTGGGAGGGATGGCGTTTGCTTTCGATCCTGATTTACCGCCAGGAAAGCGCGTTTTATCTGTGATCGTCACCGATCGCAATGGCAAAGTTCTGGATACGATCGTACAAAACGGTCAATTAGTGGGAAATCGCGATCGCGCTTTCCGAACCGTCACGTTAAACTTTTTGGCAGATGGTGGCGATAACTATCCCTTTCCCGATTTTCCCGCTACTAATCCCCTGAAGACGAAAATCGGAGAACAAAAAGCTTTACAAGATTACTTGGTACAAAATTTTGCCGATCGTCCATTTAGCGTTCCGGATGTTAGTCCATCCCAAGACCGGCGCATTCGCAACTTGGCAGGAAGAAAGTGAACTGGTATTTTCCCCATTGCCGCATCTACTTTTAGTGGTAAAATCACGCTAAGTTTAACTTGGTTTTTGGCGATCGTTAACAAAGCGCATCTTCGATCCGACACGAATACAAATATCCCAGTTTAAACGCTGGTGGAGTGGGATGAATAGACCGAGATTTACGACCATTTGCGATCTAGAGACATTTCATAAAACGTCTCTATATCTGCTTGCTTAATTGCTGACGGTGGTGATACATATCACCAAATTTCAGTGAATTGCATCACAACAGCTAGAGATTAACATCACTAAATTTCTCTCCAAAAAATTTCATAATAAAAATAACAAATCAGTAATTTCTCGGATGTGCAATGGAACTCCTCCATCACTGGGGTTTAACAAATCCTGAAACTTCTGTAGAACCATTGAAAAGATTACAGGAGAACCGAAATGAACGAGCCGCTCAGATGACCTGCCATCACCTAAAAAGCGAAAATACAGCCGAAAAAACCCCAAAAATCTACCCAGTATCGAATGAAAAAATCGAGTCTGTCGGTGATGATTTAAACCAGTCAAAAAATGGCCGTCCCAGACTTGGTTCTGGTTCTGTATTGGCAGAACTAACTCTTTATAAAGATACTATTGATGTTATTTGTCCAGCTAAAGAATTAATCAATATTTTTAATCAAAACCCTTTACTACCAGGCATAATTATCACCAACCAAGGTAAATTTGCTGGCCTGATTTCGCGGCGGCGTTTTTTTGAGCAAATGAGCCGTCCTTTTAGCTTAGAATTATTTTATAAACGCCCGATTAAGGTTTTCTACGGTTTGCTGAAAAAAGATATTTTAATTTTGCAAATTAATACACCTATTGTGGCAGCCGCCAGACAATCTTTACTGCGATCGCCAGACTTAATATACGAACCAATTATAGTGCAAGATCGCCAAGAAAATTATCAATTATTAGACGTACATCAATTATTATTAGCTCAATCTCACATTCACGACTCGGTTACAGAAGAATTACGCTTAACAGAAGCCAGATATCGCAGCATTTTTGAAAACGCCGTAGATGGGATTTTTCAAGCCACTCCCGACGGGCGCTATTTAGATGCTAATCCAGCACTAGCAACACTCTACGGTTATGCTACTCCTCAAGAATTAATCGAAAGCGTAACCGATATTGCAGGACAAATTTACGTTGACCCCCATCGCCGCAGCGAATTTATTGCGATTCTCAAACAACAAGATAGAGTCTCCAAGTTTGAATCGCAAATTTATCGCAAAGACGGCAGCATTATTTGGATTTCTGAAAATGCCCGGGCTGTTAAAGACAGCCACGGCAATTTACTTTATTATGAAGGTACTGCGGAAGACATTAACGATCGCAAACAAGCAGAGTCCGCATTACGCCAATCGGAAGCGCTATTCAAAAATCAAGCTACCGAACTAGAGCAAACTTTACAAGTATTGCAAAACACCCAAACCAAATTAGTTCAGTCCGAAAAAATGTCTAGTTTGGGACAGTTAATCGCTGGCGTTGCTCATGAAATTAACAACCCAGTTAGTAGTATCTCCAATAATCTGCCCCACGCTAATCAATATATGCAAAATTTATTGAAACTTTTGCATCTTTATACAAAATACCATCCTCAACCCCATCCTGAAATTGAAGCGGAAATCGCAGAAATTGACTTAGAATTTTTAAAAGAAGATTTGCCGAAACTTTTCTATGCCATGCAGCAAGGGGCAGAACGCATACGCGAAATAGCTTTATCTCTGCGGAATTTTTCCCGTTTAGATGAAAAGCAGATGACCCCGTTTAACATCCACCAAGCAATTGATAGTACTTTGATGATTCTGCACCATCGACTCAAACCTAAAGGAGAATTTCCCGAAATTCAGGTAATTAAAGAATACGGCAAATTACCCTTAGTAGAGTGCTATGTCGGACAACTCAATCAAGTATTTATGAATCTGATCGGTAATGCTATCGATGCTTTGGAAATGAAGCAAGGGGAATGGAAAATAGAACAGAAAAATGGCAATTGCCAAATACCGACAATTCTAATTCGCACTGAAGTGGTCGATGATTGGGTAAAAATTACGATTGCTGACAATGGTTTAGGCATGACACTAGAAGTTTGTCAGCATTTGTTTGAACCATTTTTTACTACTAAACCACCCGGTAAAGGTACTGGTCTTGGTTTGTCTATTAGTTCTCAAATTGTGGAAGAAAGACACCACGGAAAGTTAAAATGTGTCTCGGCACCAGGAGAAGGGGCAAAATTTACGATCGAACTTCCAATTCGACAAAAACACGGGAAGCAACACAACAGAATTTTAACTTAGTGTTGAATTAACCTCTGGAAAACGAAAGACTGAATTAAAAGCCGGGTAGCATTGCCTTATCCCAAATCAGGGCCTACTACCCTCCTTTTCCCATTTCTTCTTTCCCCTTTGGCATAAAAAAGTACTGGGTAAAGGGGTATAGGCTTTTACCCTTATATATAATTTTGCTTATATAATTAGGCAAATTACTAGTCATTTCCCCTTTAACCCATATTTTCATTTAAATCATTTATTCGCTAACTGTTAATTCATCTTATTCTTCCTCGGTTTCCTTTTTAGACCTATTCTTGTGGCTTTGTTTGCCACCCTCACGGCCAATTTCAGCCATGTGTTCTCTATCCTGACTGACCGTTTGACCACCCTTGCGACCTGCTTCTCTAGCTTCTTCAGGGGTAAACTCGTGAGCGGTTCCCTTTTGATGTGCTGCTTGTCCGCCCTTGCTAGCGATTTCTCTTTGCTTCTCCTTGTCCATAGAAGCAAATCCTCTCTTGCTTTTTTCGGCCATTAGTTTTCTCCTTGTGTTGCCAGCCTTTAGGTATCTTCTTATACGCTAAAACTGTTGTTTGTCATAATCCTCCGTCTGTAGAAAGACGCTGCTGAGCCACCAGAGGTTCTTGAGTTTTAAAATAATAATTATTAGAAAAATAAAAGATTAATATTATTATAACACTAATATATCTTCAGGCAGATGCAAAACGTAATTTTTTAGATTTGGGATTTTAAATAACACTTAGACATTCAATATTATAACATAAACCACTACAAGGACAAAACTAACCCTTTCGGATGCAAAAAAATTTAATGTGGATATTTATTAAGAATTCACTTTAACAACGTCTCTACTTTTTCCTCCCTTTCTGCATCGGCCTCTTGCTGTCTACAGTAGATTTTACAGGGATCGGGTTACGTGGTATGAGGTGATGGGGAGTAGGAGTAGGGAGGATTAACGGTTTTTCTCAAAACGAGAAATGCACGATTTATATGTCTGATAAGCTTAATAAAATACGCGAATATAATATTTTTTTAACATTTTGGCATAACTAAAAAATAGGTATCTATCATAAGTTCGATCTCAGACAGAACATCTGTCCGAGGTTAGTATGAAGAGCAGAAATATTTTTTTATGCTTCTTTTTATTGAATCTCATACAAAATACTAATGAATGCTGATTTTTTTACAAAACAATTAGAAACCTTACGTCTGCGGCTGAATAAAATGTACGAAAGTGCCAATTCCGAACAGAAACAGCCAGTAGATTTACTCGCAGGCGCTTTCAAGGAACTCGGTACTGCATCCGAAGAACTACAGGTCTTACTAGAAAGTTTATTAGAACAAACCGACCAACTTTATGTGGTCAAAACCGAATTGGAAAGCGAACGCCAGCGTTATCAGGAGTTGTTCGATACAGCACCAGATGCCTACTTGCTAACCGATCTGGAAGGGAAAATTCAAGAAGCGAACTCTGCTGCTAGCGCTTTGCTGAATCTTTCTCAGAAGTTCCTCATCGGTAAAGTTTTGGTAGCTTTTATTCCCGACGAAGACCGCTGGGCATTTCGCTCTAAACTCAACCAATTAAAGGATCGAGGTCGAGTACAAGAGTGGGAGTCGCGACTGCAACCCCGTGGAGGAGAAACATTTGATGCGGCGCTCCGGATAGTCCCGGTTAATCCAGAAGGGAAAGTAACCGCTCTGCGTTGGGTTTTGCGGGATATTTCCCAAGAAAAAAGAGCTTTGAAAGCGATCGCAACTGCCGATTGCGATCCGATGGGCGATCGCTCTACTCATATTTATACTAGAGGCGAAATTATTCCCCTCAATTACCAAGCAATCTGGTTAGTGACTAACGGTGTCGTCAAACTATCTACCATCACAGAAAACGCACAAGAAATATTAGTCGGATTAGCCAGCCCGGAAACGATCTTTGGTTCCAGCTTAACTTCTCTTAATACTTACCAAGCAACTGCTTTATCAAAAGAGGTTCAGCTAGTATCGATCTCCCTCTTAGAAATAAACGCTTCTCCCAGGCTTGCCCAAATTCTTTTCCCTAAAATTAGCCAGCGCCTCAAGCAAGCAGAATCTCTATTAGCAGTCACCGGACAAAAAAGAGTGAAAGACCGCTTACTCCTTTTATTATTTCTGCTCAAACAGGAACTCGGTCAACCTTTTAGAGACGGCATTCGTTTGAGCGTTCGCTTGACCCACGAAGACTTTGCCAATGCTTGCTCTACCACTAGGGTCACGATTACCCGATTGCTCAGTGAATTGCAGCAAAAAGGCCAAATCTCTTTTGATTGCAAATCTCATCTCATCCTGAAAAACATTGATGGTGATTTTCTAGAACAGATAGGTGCTTAAGTCAATGACTGGTGATGGTGAAAACTAACGCCCTATTTCAAAATACGCCAACGCTCTTGCCGATTTCATTCCCACTCTCTACACCTTTTTTCTTTTCTCCCTAAGTTTTGCTACAGAAGATCGACACCAGATCGATCGCGATTTTCCTTGACCTACATCTTGTCCCATTCTCAACAAGACCTGAGAAACCGGGTTTATCAACGAAAAATATAGACTTTCACGTTTAGCTATTAGCAAGCAACCCGATTTTGATGTCAGGTACAAGACCTGAATTAAGCGGCGATGGATTTGCCGCATAAATATTAAAGCTGATAATATACCTGCAAACGACCCCTTAAGTTCATAAGTTTTATTAATTAATGTTGCAAAGTAAAGCAATAAGCCATAAAACTATAAATTAACCATAAAGATATAGATTTTTGTATAGGGCTTACGTATTTAGTCAGGGTGTAGGGCAAGCGGGGGGGTAACGGGAACGGGGAAAGCGTAAAATTAGCCTGATTTATTTACCCTTTTTTCCCTTTCCCCTTGAAAAGACCGAGGGCAAGCAAACTAGGTAGGTAAAAATGGCGAGAGAATTTAAAGGAAACGCGATCGAAAAAAACCGGATCGGAAAAATCACAGAAAAATCCTTAGAATTGGATTTTGAGAAATTTTTTAATCTATCGCCGGATTTATTATTTATTGTAGGGTTGGATGGCTATATCAAGCAAGTAAACCCTGTATGCGAACAAACATTATTATTTACAAATGAAGAATTTCTTTCCCTACCTTTGCTCGAATTTATCGTAAAAGAATACCGCGAATTTACGGCTGCACAACTACAAACACTTACTAATGGCAGCGATACCGTTTCTTTTGAAAATCGCTGTTATTGTCAAGATGGTTCGACAAAATGGCTGAAATGGAAAGCCTCTATTTGCCAAGAACAGCAGTTAATTTACGCAGTAGTGCAAGATATTACTACTAGCAAGCAACAGAAACAAGCCCTACAAGAAACCGAAGAACGCTATCGCTTATTAGTAGAAAGCGTAAATGATTATGCAATTTATATGCTCGATCCGGAAGGACGGGTAGTTAGTTGGAATTCAGGCGCAGAACGCCTCAAACTATATAGAGAAAATGAAATTATCGGTAAACATTTTTCTTGTTTTTATCCTAGCGAATACGTCCAGCTGGGGAAACCGGAGCAAGAATTAAAACTGGCAATCACCGAAGGTCGGTTTGAGGATGAAGGTTGGCGCGTGAGAAAAGACGGATCGCGATTTTGGGCAAATGCAGTAGTAACGGTTTTACGCGATAAAGAAGGACAAATACGCGGCTTTGCCAAAGTAACGCGAGACATTACCGAGCGCAAATTAGCCCAAGAAAAGCTGCAAAAAGCCCATGATGATTTAGAAATCAGGGTACAGAAAAGAACGGCTGAATTAACAGAATCCAACCAGCTTTTACAACAAGAAATAAACGTTCGCAAGCAAACCGAAACGGCTTTGCGTCAATCAAAAGCTAGCTTGAAAGAGCAAGCCAACGAATTAGCCAAAGCTTTGCAAGAATTAAAACGCACCCAAGCTCAATTAATTCAAACAGAAAAAATGTCGGGTTTGGGGCAACTAGTGGCTGGTATCGCTCACGAAATTAACAATCCCACCACTTTTATTTATTGCAATCTTGACTATGCTAATCGCTATATGCAAGATTTGCTGAATTTGTTAAAACTTTACCAACAAACTTATCCGCAATCAACCCCAGAAATTAAAGAAGCTGCTGATGAAATTGACTTAGATTTTTTGCTGTCGGATATGCCCAAACTCTTGTCTTCCATGAAGTTGGGGGCTAAACGCATTCATCAAATAGTGTTGTCTTTGCGGAATTTCGCCCGTCATGACGAAGCGGAAATGAAGTTTGTCAATATTCACGAAGGAATTGATAGCACCATCAGTTTATTGCAAAATCGCTTGAAAGCAACTGATAGATTTTCGGGAATTCAAGTGATTCAAGCTTATGGAGATTTACCTTTAGTTGAATGCTACCCCGGATTGCTCAATCAAGTATTTATGAATGTATTAACTAATGCCATCGATGCTTTAGAAAATGATTCTCCAGCACCGATGATTACTATTTGTACGGAAGTAAAACAAGACCGATTGCTCGGTGCGTCTTCGGTGGTAATTCGGATTGCCGATAATGGGCCGGGTATGACGGAAGAAGTATGCCATAAAATGTGCGATCCTTTTTTTACTACCAAACCAGTTGGTAAAGGAATTGGTCTTGGTTTATCCATTTGTTACCAAATTGTGGTAGAAAAGCATCGTGGTAAGTTGAGTTGTATATCTGAACCGGGTAAAGGAGCAGAATTCGTCATTGAAATTCCGGTGGCGCAGCAATTAGAGAGTGCTACATCCTTGCCTGCTCAAAATATTTCTAGTTCTATATCTCAACCAACGTTACCTTCCCAGCAACAATTATTGTTAGGATGAACTAGTTTATGATTTACGCAGAATCGCAAAAAATCGAGGGTTGTAGGGACGGATTTGGAAGTTGAGTTCTCTGTGAATTTTCATGAAAGTTGCTGAGTTAATCAATTGGTTTGAAAATTGGGCAAATCCTGCTTGGCAAGAAAGCTGGGATAATTGTGGTTGGCAAATTGAACCTGGGATATTAAATGAATCGGCAGGGGTTCTCGTTTGTTTGACGCCGACTTTGGCGGTGATGGAGGAAGCAATTGCCTTGCGAGAACAAGGTATTTCGGTGAATTTAATTTTTGCCCACCATCCGCTGATTTTTAGTCCGGTGAAATCTCTCCGGAGAGGAAATCCGGTAGCGGAAATGGTTCGGTTTGCTTTTACGGAAAAAATTGGCGTATATACTGCCCATACTAATTTTGACCAAGTGAATGATGGAACGGCTGATGTTTTGGCGCAGTTGTTGCAGCTTCAGGAAGTTATGCCCGTGACGCCAACTCAAGATGGATTGGGATACGGTAGAGTTGGTAATTTAGAAAATTCGGTTAGTTTGCAGGATTTACTGACAAAAATTAAAACGGTGTTATCTCCTCCGGAGTTAATTTTTTCTCCTTCAGATGATTTAGAGCAAATTATTAATAGGGTAGCCGTTTTAGGTGGTTCGGGGGCGAGTTTTATGTCTGCGGTGGCGAAAACGGGGGCGCAAGCTTATCTAACTTCTGATTGTAAGTTTCATCAGTTCCAAGAAGCACGCGATCGCAATTTGATTTTGATCGATGCAGGTCATTATGCTACGGAAAGGCCAGCTTGCGATCGTCTCGTGCAGAAATTTCGAGAATTAGGGGTTAAATGGATTAAATTAAGTCAAAAAGATGAAGATTTTCGGCAATTTTCTTAATTATCGGGATTAATTGCTGTAAAATAACCAAGCTCTGACTCTTTCCCGGACAATCTCATCTTGATATAACCATCCCCATTCGGATTTTAACTGAGGGCGCTTGTGAGGGGTGATGATGACCATCGAATTTGCGATCGTACTTAATTGATAAGCTAATAAAGGCAAGCGGGACTCGCTAACTAAATGTAAAGCAAAGCTGCAAACTATTAAACTATAATATCTGTGAGAAAGAATTCCCGATTCAATTTCTTCAAAAGTAAAAGTTTCTGCTGATTTCCCAGTGCGTTTTAAATAAGCATTGTAAGTATAAGGATCGATCCCATCAATATCGTTACCACCTAAATTTTGCAAGGCTAAAGTAACTTCTCCACTCCCGCAAGCTAAGTCTAGAACCTTACTTAAATCTAGCTGCCATCGAGCAACAGCTATTTGGATAATTTGATTAATAGTTGATTCGTGAGGATTCTTGTATTCATGTCCGAATTTTTCATAAAACCCCGCTACGCTATATTCTTCATATCCGTTTCTAATTCCTTTATCGTAACCGGATTCCTTTTTGGATTGCTTTGAAAAATTAAAGTTAGATCGAGCAGAATTTTTCTTCCCCATCGCTTTGCAAATTAATCTATTCAGGAGCGAAATAACTCCTATCTATAAATTAACATGAGGCGATCGCTTTTTGGTAATACGTAGGATGACATGGATAAAAGCACATAGGCAGGGCGGTTTTTGAAAGAAAGTAAAACAATTTTATATCAAGCAGTATAACTAAACCCGCCCCTACAAATCTACCTGCGTTTTTTCACAGATGCCTACTTAAAACCCGGCGTCAAAATGATAAATGCTAAAAATAATACAACTATTTAAGTTTATTTATAACGCTCGACTCTGACTTTTTAGCCAGAATATTTTTCTATCAATAGAAAGAAATATTGTACGGCAATTTAAAGGCAACAAATCAAACCAGAGAGAGATAAATAAGCTCTATATAATTTCTAAACTACAGCAGGTTGTATCGAACTCTCTTTAAATAATCAGAGCAAACTTTATGGTGATTAAAAATACTTTGATTTGCCTCGGTTTAGTAACCGGAAGCATTTTAACGCTAGGTATTCAATCAGCAAAAGCGGCTGTGTTAAGCTTTGGAACTGAAGGTATTCAGTTTGACAGCGATACGGTTGCTGATTTTTTCTTTGAAAGGTCGCGAGGATTTTATCAATCGACTTTTGGAGTATATGACTTAGCTGCCGATACCTTTACGCCGCTTTTCCAAGAAAACAAACCATATGACACCACGAGGGACGATTATTTAGGAACTTGCGGTAATCCTGATTCTGCCGTTTCTAATTGCAATGCTAGTTTTACTTTCGCCAAGGGTGTAGAATATGCTTTTGCACTGCAAAGTATAAATCAACCAACCGTATACTCAACCACCAGGCTAAACGATACCCCGGATGGATTGACTATCCAAGCTAGATTTAGTAGCAATAATCCTTTTACGGAATTGGTATTGATTTCCTTTGAGGATCAATTCAGAAATAAAGAGTTAATCGATTTTAATGATTTTCTAGTCAGCGCGAACGCACGGCAGAATCCAGAAGACATCCCAGAACCAACGGCATTAATTGGATTAGGATTAGTAGGTGGTTGGATGTGGGCGACTCGCCGGAAGGGAAAGGGAGAAAGGAAAAAGAGGGAAATTTTGTAACTCCTGAATTCTGACTCCTGAATTCTGATTCCTGAATTCTGATTCCTGAATTCTGATTCCTGAATTCTGATTCCTGAATTCTGATTCCTGAATTCTGACTTCTAACGGGCGAGAATTCTGCTAGCTTCTTTATCTAATTTTCGATCGTCGCCGATCCCTGGCAAACCCATTTCCAAAGGGGATGACTTTTACCTTGCTGGCGGATTCGGTTTACTTGTTTTTCTAGGCGTTGCTGTTCTTCTGGCGGTCTTCCCCAGAGAATATTACGACTTTGCCAAAGTAAAACAGCAGCAGTCATTCCGATACATAATGCCAATCCTGCTGCTGGTAAGCGATGATAAGCCAGACCGTATTTGAGTGCTACCCAAGTAAAATACTGCTGCCACAGCAGGATTTCCGATCGCAAACCCCACAAACTCAAAGGTGCCACAGTCACCCACAACAGAACCACCACTAACCATCTGGCATAAACTGTTAGTTGATGTAACCTTTCTACTTCCTGGTGAAAGTGAGGGTCTAGTTTGGTGAGTGCTTCTGTTATGTGGTGAGATTCTTCTTGGGGTTGAGGCATAATCAATCGATTTTAGATTTTAGATTTTAGATTTTAGATTGACCCCACGGATAAATCTGGTTGTTTAGGCTAAGGTCAAACTTTTTTCTCTACTCATCTTTCCATTTCCCTAAATAAGCAAAGCGAACTACTTCCGCAGCTTAGTAAGAATTTCAAAATTCACGCTTCTTCGGAATTGGTGGAGTCATCCATTTGGACTGCTGAAGCAGGTACGGGAACGGCTTGACCGATTCTTTCTCGCCACCAAACTAGCAATGAACTGGCAATGAAAATACTCGAGTAAGCACCGGTGGTAAAGCCGATAATTAAAGCTAAGGCAAAGTATTTAAGAGTTTCGCCACCGAAGAGAAAAATAGCAAACAAGCATAGCAGCGTGGTTAAGGAAGTATTGATCGATCGCGTTAAGGTTTGGTTCACCCCATCATCGACGATATCACCGATGTAACGATTGCCATCTATTTTGATAATTTCCCGAATGCGATCGTAAATTACCACCGTATCGTTAACCGAAAACCCGATAATCGTCAGCAATGCCACCAAGAACAAGCTATCGATTTCCACTCCTTGCACTAAACCCAAGATAGCGAAAATCCCGGCAGTCAGCCAGACATCGTGAAACAAAGCCACAAGCGCAAAAATTGCAAAGTCTAGCTGAAACCGCACGGTCAAATAAACTACGATTCCCGCAAAGGAAATAAATAAAGCTAACAAACCACCAGAGAGTAGCTGCTGACCGATCGTAGGGCCAACCGTATCGATTTGAGTTTGTTTGGGATCGAAAGTACCGATTTTTTCGCTTAAAGAATTTTGCAACTGAGTGCGTTGTTCCACATTCAAGTCTTGCGTCCGTAAGGATATTCCGTACTGACCGACTAATTGAATGCTGCTGGCAGCCAAACCTTGGGTATCTGCGACTTGGCGAACTTCCCCTAAATCGATCGGTTTAGCGCAATTATTCGGCACGGTACAATCTAATTCAAATTGCAGCCGAGTACCGCCGATAAAATCCAAACCGGGACGCAGGGGAGAACCAATTTGAACCCAAGAAATTATCATGGCAGCCAGACCGCTGAGGAGAATCACGGCTGAAAAAATCCACCAACGTTCTCGGTACTTATTTACATATAATTTCATCGGGCTACCTCAACTTTTTTGGGAACAAAATATTCTGGTTTGCGTAATCCGGGAATGCTAATCGCGAACAATAACAGAGTGCGACTGCAAGTAATTGCGCTAAACATACTAACCGCCACACCTAAAGCCAGAGTTACGGCAAAGCCTTTCACCAAACCAGTCCCAAACCAAAACAAAGCCAAACAAGCGATCCAGGTAGTAACGTTACTATCTAAGATACTGGAGAAAGCGCGATAAAATCCCGATTCCACAGCCCGATACAAGCTTTTGCCAGCCCGTAATTCTTCGCGAGTCCTTTCAAAAATCAGCACGTTGGCGTCAACTGCCATCCCGATACTGAGAATAAAACCAGCAATTCCCGGCAGAGTTAAAGTAACGTTTAACAAAGCAAAGATCGCTAAAGTGAGGACGGTATAGACAAGCAAAGCGAAATCGGCGATTAATCCTGGCAGTCGATAGTAAAGCACCATGAAGATTAAAACTAAGATCAAACCGCCGATCCCTGCATAGATACTGCTTTGAATGCTATCGCGTCCTAAGGTAGCGCCTACGGTGCGGTTTTCGACGATTTCGACCGGTACTGGTAAGGCACCGCCTTTTAGCTGAATCGCTAAATCTTGGGCTTCTTGGACGGTAAACCGACCGCTAATTTCTGCACTACCGCCGACGATACCGGTTTCGGCATACTTGACATCCACGGTAGCGGCGCTGATTAATTCGTTATCTAAGAAAATACCGAGAGTTCTTCCCGTACCGGCGATATTTTTGGTTAGTTCTGCAAACATTTGCCCGCCTGTGGAATCGAAGCGCAAAGCCACACTCCAACCACCGGTCTGATCGCTTCCTACAAAGGCATCATCGAGGTTTTTGCCTGTCAGGGGTGGATTGGTGCGATCGTACAAGGCAGCGATCGCTTCATTGCTGCGTTTGATGGCGGCTTCGTTGGCTTCAAAAGCGGCTTTATCGTCAGAATTCCTTAATTGTTGCCTTTTGGTAAGCAATTCCTGTCTGACTCGTTGTTCTACTGCTATTTGTGCTTCCGTACCGGGTTTTTGTTGGCGAAAATCTAACTGGGCTGTTCCCCCCAGTACTCTTTCTGCCTGTTGCGGATCGCTAATTCCCGGTAGTTGCACCAAAATTTGATCCTGCCCCACTGTTTGGACGATCGATTCCGAGACACCCAAACCGTTAATCCGGTTGTCGATCACTCTTCTAACTGCTTCCAAGACATCTGGGGTAATTGTCTTGACTTCTTCACTCGGTCTGACCTGAATTGTTAGTTGTGCGCCGCCTCGCAAATCCAATCCCAATCGGATCGGTACTAAGGCAATTACTGCGATCGCACCAATTAACAAGGATAAGATGAGAGCTAATAACCAACGCTGTTTTTGCATACCAAAACCCGCCGTGACAAGTGAGATCATAAACTTTTTTAGGCGGGTTTATCAGGTTACAATGGCAGATTACACTCGTAGCGCAACCATTTTTTCCACAGCTTCGACGATTTGCTCTGGTTGTACGATCGTCAATCTTTCCAAAGTACCGTTGTAAGGGGTGGGGATATCTTGGGAAGATAGGCGCAGTACGGGGGCATCTAGTTCGTCGAAAAAGCGATCGTTAATAGAAGCGATCAATTCTGCACCAATACCTCCCGTTTTCATACATTCTTCCACCACGATTACCCGATGGGTTTTCCGAATGGAAGCGCCGATGGTTTCCAGATCGATCGGTTTGAGAGAAATCAGGTCGATTACCTCTGGGTCGTAACCTTGTTTTTCCAATGTCTTAACAGCTTGCATGACGTGGTGACGCATCCGAGAATAAGTCAAAATCGTCACGTCTTTCCCTTTTCTCACCACCTCTGCTTTATCCAAAGGCACCAAATATTCATGGTCTGGCAAATTTTCTTTTAAGTTATAAAGCAGGACGTGCTCGAAAAACAGCACCGGGTTATCGTCGCGAATCGCCGATTTGAGCAAACCCTTGGCATTATAAGGAGTAGAACAAGCAACGATTTTCAATCCCGGTACGGCTTGGAAATAAGCTTCTAATCGCTGGGAGTGTTCCGCCCCCAATTGTCTGCCCACACCACCGGGCCCTCTAATTACCATTGGGATTTTGAAGTTGCCGCCAGAAGTATAGCGCAGCATCCCGGCATTATTAGAAATTTGGTTAAATGCCAGCAGCAAGAACCCCATGTTCATGCCTTCAATGATAGGCCGCAATCCCGTCATTGCCGCCCCTACCGCTACGCCTGTAAAGCTATTTTCGGCAATCGGTGTATCGAGCACTCGCAAGTCACCGTATTTTTTGTACAAGTCTTTCGTCACTTTATAGGAACCACCGTAGTGACCGACATCTTCCCCTAATACAAATACGGAGGGGTCGCGTGCCATTTCTTCATCAATGGCTTCCCGCAGTGCATTGAATAATAGTGTTTCTGCCATAGAAGGATCGAAGGAGTTGGATTGGTCGAATCCTCATATTACCTTTTTGGGGCAGGGAATTGGGAAGCGCGACCGACCTTTTATATCTTAATATCGCGTCCGGTTGAATACCTTTGGTGAAGACTGGTAGTAGCTGAGAAAAAAGAATCCATATTCAAGATCGAAGATTACCGACTGTTCGCGATCGGCTTTTCCGTTTGCACTTCAGCCAAGAAACCGCACCAGTGCAAAGGAAACCGCTGCCATTGACCAAATCCAAGAATAGGCTACCTACTCCTGCAAAAGGCGATGTGGTGGTATTGGGATCGACCCTCCTTTATGATGAACTTGAGCGAGGCTAGAAACCCGTTTCTTCGTGTAAACCCTATGACGCTCTAAAATAAGTAGTAAAAATTTAGGTATTCGCTCTTAACTTTGGAACTGATTATCTTGCCAATTTCCTTGCAAACGAGTTCCATCTTTATAGATATACGTTCCCTGACCGTGCTTATTGCCATTCTTAAATTCACCTTCATAATTATCGCCATTGGCATATTTACACGTACCTCTACCATTTAAATTTCCGTCGGTAAATTGTCCTTCACAGCGATCGCCATTGGTAAAAATATAAACTCCACTGCCGTTAAATTTACCGTCGCGAAACTCGCCTTCGTAACGGTTGCCATTGGCGAAACTAAATACCCCTTTTCCGCTGAATTGACCGTCGTTGAATTCACCTTTGTAAGTACCTTGTTGGGCGATCGCAAAAGTGCCTTGTCCGTGAGGCTTACCGTTGCGAAACGTACCTTCATAGCGATTGCCATTAGGATATTCCCTGACGCCAGCACCATTAAATTGACCGTTGCTGAATTCGCCAGTGTAAGTACCGTTATTCGCAAAGGTATAAACGCCCTTTCCATTTGGTTGGTTGTTGCTTAAGGCTCCTTCATAGCGGTTACCGTTGGCATAGATACAATTTCCCGTGCCGTTAATTTGACCGTTAGCTACGCTTCCAGAGCATTTGTCACCGTTGGGAAAAGTATAAGTTCCAGTACCATTGGGCATCCCATCTTTAAATTGCCCTTCATAGCGACCGCCGCCTGCTCTGATATAAATTCCTGTACCATTCGGTTGACCGTTGCTAAATTCTCCTTCATAGCGATCGCCATCCGCATATTCCCAAACGCCTTTGCCTTGGATCTGATTGTCTTTAAATTCTCCGGTGTAACGGTTTTTATCGGCAAAAGCGTAAGTTCCAGTACCTTCTTTGTTGCCGCTGACGAAGTTACCTTCATAGCGATCGCCATTGCCATATTCGCAGACAGCTTTACCATTAAGTTGGCCGTTGCTGATTTCCCCTTCGCAACGACCGCCATCGGGCAAGGTAACCACTGCTGCTTCTGCAATTAGCGAATGGGAAACCAAATAGCAGCTATAAGCGATCGATAGCGCAATTGCAGATTGTTGAATCAAACGAATCATCATATTTGTGTAAAAGCCAAAAATCAAAAATTAGGTTGACATTCAAAACAATTAACTATTAATTGCTCGTCGAATTTTCTGGCTCGATACTTTCCAGTTGTTGCTGCTGACGTTCTCTTTCTCGACGCTGACGATCGTTTTCTTCCCGACGTTCGCGAGCTTGGCGTTCAAAACGCGATCCGCTAGCCACAAAGTTAATCCCGATTCGGACGCTGACCGGGCCATCTGTTGGTGGGGCAAACTGCATCTTTCGGACGGCTTCAACAGCAGCTTGGTCGAGATCGGTATTACCGCTGGTTTGAGCAAGTTCCGGATCGGTAGTGCTACCATCTGATTCGATCGTGAATCGCACTTCCGGTCTACCTTCGGCATCTTCTAAATGAGAAGGATACTGTGGTTGGCATTCCCTGATACAACGCACTCCACTGGCTGAACCTCTTCTGGCTACCCTACGTCCCCTACCCGTGCCTTGGGTTCCTTGTCCGGAACCTCCTGGTTTTGGCGGTACGCCTTGATTTGCTGCTACCCCTTGTGATGTTCCCCCAGGAATTCCTCCAGAGAAATCCGCATCGGGATTAGAACCGGATGACCCAGTACCACTATTGGAATTGGCGAAGCTGTCTCTAAATCCTCGATTAGCGCTGCCGCTCCCAGAACCCGATAATGGCTGACTGTTGGCCAGCGGTCGCGAAGTTGGCTGACGATTAGCGGTTACTCCCCCCGGTACTCCAGGTATAGAAGATGACGTATCTCCCGATGAAGCATCTGGGCCGCCATTGCTGGCACTACTGAAGCTGTCTCTAAATCCTCGATTAGCGCTACCACTTCCAGAACCCGATAATGGCTGACTGTTGGCCAGCGGGCGCGAAGTCGGCTGACGATTAGCGGTTACTCCCCCCGGTACTCCAGGTATAGAAGATGACGTATCTCCCGATAAAACATCTGGGCCGGCATTGCTGGCACTACTGAAGCTGTCTCTAAATTCTCGATTACCGCTATTGGATGACGATTGTAATGGTTGACTGGTTACCATTGGCTGGTTGGGAGCAGCCTCTGGGCTTGTGGTCACGTCTCCTGGTATTCCGGCGGTGGTTAACGAGTTATCATCACTGGGATTGCCACCCAAGGGGGTATTGTTGGCGGTGGTAAAATTTTCGCGAAACGTTCTATTGTCTGGTGCAGACGATTGTAGTGGTTGGCTGGTAACTGTTGAATTATTAGAAGGCGGTTGTTGATTGCCTGTTAATCCACCTGGTAAGTTGGGTGTTTCTTCATTTGCTGTTTGAGTAGGTCTGGGTTCGGCAAACGAGTTTTGGAAAGGTTGAGAGTTTACCGATGGAGTTTGTAGGGGTTTTTCTCGAATCGGTGGATTATTAGGTGTGGTTGGCTGGGAAACTTTTGGCGGTGGCAGGGGTTCCCTTAGGGGAGGCGTTTTCACCTCTTCTGTCGGTTGAGGCAGAGATTCCGGCATTAGGGGTTTTGGCGGAGCAGGAGTGGGAATCGGTTCGGGCGTAATTGTTGCCACTGGTTTTTCCATTGGCTGAGGTACGGGTTCCGGCATTAAGGGTTTTGGCGGTTCTACCTCTTTGAGCGGGGGAGGGGTGAAAATCGGTTCCGGCGTAATCGTTGCCACTGGTTTTTGTGGTGGTGGGGTGACAACTGGTTGGGCTTTTGGTGTGGGTAATGGTTCTGGTGCTTTTTCTGGTGGCTTAATAACTTCTGGTTCGGGCGCGTCAATTACGATCAGTTCGATCGGGTCATCTGCCAATGATGGTTGTTTCGGCCAAATCAGGGCTATGCCGAATGCTAAGGCGAGATGAAGTGCTGCCGATCCTGCAACGCTGTAGGTGAGAAGGCTTTTCAGCGCTGCCTTTTCCTTTTCTCGCTGTTCTATACAAAAGCTGGAAATGCTCATGCCCCAAAATTCTTCCCTAAAAGCAGATTTGTGATGATAAACGCCAACACCAGTAAGCGGTAAGTAGGTGCAGAATCTTGCGCTCTCTAAGGAAACGCTTGGAAAATCCCAGCACTTATTGCAACTTTATTGCACTAAGTCTAATACGATAAAACGGGTTTACTGCCAATGTCAAGCAGAAATTAGCCCTGTTTTTGGCTCTATGCCTGGGAGCCGATCGCGTTGTCAAGAAACTATAAGCCCTGTAATGATAAGGGTTTCGGACTTTGATCGCTGTTGTTGGTTGGCGATCGATCTTTTTCTTTTAGTTTATTTATTGAAAATAAATTCTTATTGCAGTTGATTTTAATTGCAAAATTTTTTGAGTTATCTAGTACAATACATTTTCAGGTTTGGGCTTACCCTCGACTGGCAACTTGAGTTAGTTACCGACCTCACGCTCACATTCTCTTTACCGATGACAGAAAGAGAGTAGGGATAAAAGTGAAAAAACTGGCAGCAATAACTGAGTTGAGCCTAAAAACAGCATTTAATTAGAGAAAGTAAAAGTAAATGAATGCTATCGAGTTTTTTCTGGCTGGCGGTATCGTCGCTTGGCCATTACTAGTGTTTTCGATCGCGGGACTGGCACTGATTGCAGAACGATCGTTGTTTTGGTTTCGGGTGCATCGCCGCCAAAGTCGGGTAGTAAGAGAGGTTTTGAAGCTATATCCGCAAAAGCCATCTACCGCCATTAACATACTCAAACAGAATGCGGATTTGCCGATCGCTCGCATTTTTCTAGAAGCCTTAGAGTTAGATCGTCCGACTCCAGAAGAATTTCGTCTCGCTTTGGAAAGTGCCGCACAAGCAGAAATACCGACATTTAAACGTTTTAGTACGGTTTTTGAAACAATTATCGCCATTTCTCCCTTACTGGGACTATTAGGAACGGTTTTAGGATTGATGACGGCTTTTTCTTCTCTCAGATTAGGAGAGGCGGCGGGAGCGAAAAGTGCCAACGTTACAGGTGGTATTAGTGAAGCGCTAATTTCAACAGTGATGGGATTAGTGGTAGCAATTACAACGCTGATGTTTGCGAATACGTTTCGCAGCTTTTACATAAGACAGCTAGCCATGATTCAAGAATACGGCGGTCAGTTGGAATTACTCTATCGCCGTCAATACGAACAAGGAGAAACATATGCGACTACCCGATGAGTCAGAAAGCCGCATGGAAATTAATATCACGTCTATGATTGACGTGATTTTCTCGATTTTGGCTTACTTCATTATTTCGTCTCTTTCGTTGGTATATTCTGAAGGATTGCCAGTTAATTTACCGCAAGCTTCCACCGCTCAACCGCAAAAAACCTCTCAGATTAATGTATCGATTACTGCTGACGGTACGATCGCGCTCGATCGTCAATTAACCGATATAGAACAGTTAGAATCGGCACTCCGTCAAAAAATTCAACCTAATACGGAATCTTTAGTGGTTTTAAATGCCGATAAAGCTGTCGATCACGGTCGCGTCGTTGCAGTAATGGATCGCTTGCGGCGAGTCAAAGGGGCAAAATTAGCGATCGCGACTCAGAAGCAATGAAAGAATCCAGAATTCAGAATTCTGGAGTCAGGAGTTACAAAATTTCCCCCTTTCCCCTTTCCCTTTCCCTTTCCCTTTCCCTTTCCCTTTCCCCTTTCCCTTGAAAAGAAAATTATTCCGGCTTTTACCGTTGCTACTAGGTTTTATCCTGGCTTTGATAGTAGGAAACGGTAGTTTCAGTTTGCCGACGACATCTACTGAAATACTGTGGGATACCTATGGCGTACCGCACATCTACTCTAAGGATGTACTCTCATCCTTTTATGCTTTTGGTTGGGCGCAAATGCAAAGTCATGGCAATCTGATTTTGCGTTTGTACGGTCAAGCAAGAGGACGGGCGGCAGAATATTGGGGAGAAAAATATCTGGAGTCCGATCGATGGGTGCGATCGATGGGAGTTCCAGAACGCGCCCGCGTTTGGTACGATTCGCAAAATCCCCATTTTCGCGAGTATCTAGATGCTTTTGCGGCGGGTATCAATGCTTTTGCTTCGGAACATCCCGATTTGATTAACGATGAAGTAAAAGTAGTACTGCCGATCGAGGGTGTGGATTTGCTGGCGCACGTTCAGCGAGTGCTAAATTTTACTTTTGTCGTGAATAAGGAATATGTTGCATATTTAGCGAAGAGTTTAAATAACAATTCTGAAGAAGGAAAAAATACTTCTTTCCACTCGCCCTTACCAACGAGAACTTTTGGTTCTAATGCTTGGGCGATCGCACCAGTGCGTTCTGCCAGCGGTAAGGCGATGTTGTTGGCAAATCCCCACCTGCCTTGGTCGGATTTATTTCTTTGGTACGAAGCGCAACTAACGGCCCCAGGCATTGATGCTTACGGGGCAACTTTGGTGGGTATTCCAGTATTAGCGATCGCATTTAATGACAATTTAGGTTGGTCGCACACGGTAAACACCCATGACGGATGGGATGCTTACCAATTGAAACTGGTAGGTAGAGGCTATCAATTTGATGGCAAAATCCGAAATTTCGAGCAAGAAGAACAAATCATTAAAGTTAAGCAAGATAACGGTACTTTTCGCCCTGAAAAATTAGTAATACGGCGTTCTCTTCATGGCCCGGTGGTAGCCGAAACAGATGGTAAAGCGATCGCCCTGCGAGTAGTGGGACTCGATCGGCCAAGGGTTTTAGAGCAATGGTGGGATATGGCGCGGGCCAAAAATTTAGCCGAATTTGAAACCGTATTGCAAAGCTTGCAACTACCCATGTTTACGGTGATGTATGCCGATCGAGACGGACATATCATGCACCTGTTTAACGGTCAAGTTCCCATTCACTCATCAGGCGATTATCAATACTGGTCTGGGATAGTTCCCGGCGATACATCTACTACTTTATGGACGAAAATCCATCCTTATCAAGATTTGCCTCGCATCGTCGATCCGCCTAGTGGTTGGTTGCAAAATGCCAACGATCCGCCCTGGACTACTACTTTTCCAGTCGCGATCGATCGAAATAATTACCCGGCATACATAGCGCCAAAAGAACGGATGAGTTTTCGGGCGCAACGTTCCGCACGAATGCTGGCTGAAGATGAACGAATTTCCTTATCAGAAATGATTCAGTACAAGCACTCGACTCTGATGGAATTAGCAGAACGCTTGCTGGATGATTTAATTCCTTTAGCCCGCAAAAGTAGTTCTGCCAAAGTGCGGCAAGCGGCGGAAATCTTGAATGCCTGGAATCGCAAAGCCGATGCCAATAGTCGAGGGGCGGTTTTATTTGCGGCTTGGGCAGAAGAAATGGATTTCGATCGCGCTTTTGCTAAACCTTGGAATGTCAATTCCCCTTACTCAACACCCGACGGTTTAGCCGATCCCGTCGGTGCAGTAGCAGCGTTGGCAGCCGCCGTTGCCAAAGTCGAAACTAGCTATCAAGCGTTAGATGTGCCGTGGGGAGAAGTTTTTCGACTTCGCTATGGCAAAGTGGATTTACCTGCCAATGGTGGCAGCGAACAACTCGGTATTTTTCGAGTGGTGGAGTTCCTGCCTGGTGAAAACGGACGGTTTAGTGCTTACAACGGGGATTCTTACGTAGCTGCGATCGAATTTTCCAATCCAGTCAAAGCAATGGTACTCACTAGTTACGGTAACTCTACTCAGCCCAATTCATCCCACAATGGCGATCAGTTACAGCTATTTGCCCGTCAACAGTTGCGTCCGGTTTGGCGTCAGCGCCAGGAAATCGAAGCTCACTTAAGCGATCGCAAATCATTCACAGCCCTTGCCAGGTAATGGCAGGAGACAGGGGGAAAGGGGGAAAGATTTTTGTAACTCTTAAAGTGAATTGGTAACAGAAACCCAGTTTCTTCAAGAAACCGGGTTTCTATCTATCCCGTAGTTCAGGCAACCGGAATCTACTCTCACTTAACGAGGGAAAGGGAAAAAATGGAAAAAAGCCCAATTGAGCTATCAGCATAACTAATGCTACAAAACTCTCAACTGAAACATTTAAAAAACCTGTACATTAATTAAGTTACCTTTACCTTTAACAGCAAGAAGGCTCACGTCTCACCCGAAGGGGAGCGTGAGATGAATTGCGTGTGAGTTGACGACAGTTTCTCGACCGATGCCAACAAGCAAGGGAGGGAAACATGGAGGAAACGAACAAATGAAGACTTGACTCACTGGAAGTTTTTGCATGATCATGAACACTGAAACACGGTAAGGGTCGATGCCATGTATAGAGCAATTAAGTTGAGAATCTATCCTACTGATGAGCAAGAATCTTATCTGGCTCAATATTTTGGTAATACTAGATGGTTGTGGAATTATATGCTTAATGCCACAACTACAGAGTATAAAGAAACAGGGAAAGGTCTTTCTAAGGTGGCAATGGACAAGTTGCTACCTGGGTTGAAGAAAGAGTACGAATGGTTAGGGCTTGCATACTCTCAAGTATTGCAGCGAGTAACATTCAATCTTTCTAGTGCGTTTGTCAATTTCTTTGAAGGACGTGCTAAATATCCTAACTTTAAATCTAAACATGGCAAGCAATCGATTCAATATCCCCAAAATGTGAAGTTGATGCCACAGAATAGCGTCATTAAGTTTCCTGGTAATTTGGGGATAGTTAAGGCTGTGTTTCACAAAGAACTACCAACCGCTAAGTTCACGACTGTAACTATATCTAAAAATGCAGATGGTAGATACTACGCTTCTATTCTGTTCAATCAAGAGGATGTACCAGTAGTTGCAGTCAATCAGGCTATTGGTGTTGACCTTGGATTAAAAAACTTTGCCGTGACTTCTGATGGAGCGAAATATGACCTACCCAAAAAACGATTAGCAAAGTTAGAAAAGAATAGAAAACGTAAGCAGAAAAAACTATCTAGAAAAAAGGATATAACCTCTAACAAGCGCTGTAAAGCTAAACGCTTAGTGGCTAAAGTTTCCAGTAAAATCTCTAGAGTTAGAGAAGATTTTCTACACAAGCTATCTCGCAAAATAGCATACGAAAACCAAGTTATTTGTGTAGAGGACTTGGCCGTTAAAAACATGGTGAGAAATCCTAACTTGGCAAAAGCTATTAGCGACCAGGGGTGGGGAATGTTTCTCACTATGTTGAAATACAAAGCTGAAAAATTTGGTCATACGTATCAAGAAATCAATCGTTTCTTCCCCTCATCTCAGCTTTGTAGTGAAACTCTACTACCAATTCCAATGTGGCAAAATGGTTATGATTCGTTGGGGGTTAGGTTTGTAGATTGCCCACACTGTCAGAAGCAGCACGATCGGGACATTAACGCTGCAATCAACATAAAAAATGAAGCTTTGCGACTTTTGGTGTTAGGAACTAGCACTTCTGCCCAAGGAGGGGATGTAAGACCAAAGACTTCTGGACGTAAAAAATCCACCAAGTCTGAGGCAGTTCCCAATGATTTGGGAAGCCTACATCGTACCGCAAGGTCGATGTAGGTAGTTCACAATTCACTTTGTTCAAAACTTTACTAAACAGCATGGACTTCAAACTGTTATCCAATCAACTATTCATCGAATTCTTACTGGGACTGTTATCTATTCTGATTGCCGAACTAGTGCGGGATGCCTATCACCTGGCGGGGCATTACTGGAAACCGTTACAAAGCTTCCATACTCTGCACCACAAAGCCTATCGTCGGGATTTGACCATGACGAGCTTAGAAATGTATAAAAAAGCTCAGTTATATAATGATGTACCCGAATCTTTCTTCATGGTTGGGGCGACGGCTTTAGCCGCAATACTAGCCCAAAGCTACGGAATGTGGATCGGTTGTTTTTATTCTCTTGTCTGCCTGATCCCTGCGATCGCGCGTTCCCAAGGACTGTTGCTTCAGACCGATTTAACTCACGAACCTGGCGATCTCGTGGAAATTCCCTCTCAGTGGAGAGTGAATCGTACTTACCATTGGCGGCATCATTTCGATCAGGGTAATGCCTACTTTTGCGGTCACTTTACGGTGGTGGATAAAATGTTAGGAACCAGTTTATCTCTGAAGGGAAAAGTCGTCGCGATTACGGGTGCTTCTGGCACTTTAGGACAGGCATTAATTGAAGAACTTTCCCTTCAGGGAGCAAAAGTGGTGGCATTAACTACTAATCAATCTGCTGAATTTAAGCCAGATATTGATGTTTTGTACTGGCAATTAAACTCAGAAAAAGACTTAGCAGTTAATTTAAAAAAAGTTGATATTTTGATTCTCAATCATGGGATAAACGTACACGGTTATCGCACCTCGGAAGCCATCCAAAAATCCTATGAAGTAAATGCTTTTTCAACCATGAGATTAGCGGAATTATTTCTAGAAACAGTAACCGAATCCGACCATAAAGCAATCAAAGAACTCTGGATTAATACATCGGAAGCCGAGGTAAATCCGGCATTTAGTCCGTTGTACGAATTGTCTAAAAGAACGCTGGGAGACTTGATTACTTTACGTCGTTTAGATGCTCCCTGCATTATCCGCAAGTTAATACTAGGCCCTTTTAAGAGCCAGTTGAACCCCTATGGTGTAATGTCTGCTCGATGGACGGCTTGGGCGATCGTTGCTTTGGCGAAGCGGGATTTCCGCGATATTATTGTTACCATTAATCCGATTACTTATATTGCTTTCCCGATTAAGGAGTTTTTTCATTCTTTGTATTTCCGCTTGTTTACTTCTAAATCGAGAGAAGTTGTTGCTGGGGAATAGAGGTAAGTTTGGGGGAAAGGGGAAAAAGGGAAAAGGGGAGTATAAGAGGGCGGGTTTTGTCGTCAAGTTATTTATTGGAATCAAAAATTATCGTCTAAACCCGCCCCTACAATTAGAAATAATTAGACAACTTATAACAATCCAGTACGATCGCAAATGATATTATTAGCTTCTTGGGTGGTAGGGCGCGATCGCCTGCTCAGGGGTATACACATGGGTGTCCCCGTCACCGGATCGTTGATAATTTTACTTTCTAAACCGAAGACTTCTCTAATGGTGGTTTCCGTCATTACATCTGCTGGTATGCCTTGAGCGTAAATCTTTCCGGCGCGAACTGCAACTAAGCGATCGGCATAGCGACAGGCTTGATTTAGATCGTGCAACACCATCACGATGGTACGTCCCTGAGTTTGATTTAACTCGCAAAGTAAATCGAGTACCTCAATTTGATGTGCTAGATCGAGAAAAGTTGTCGGTTCGTCTAATAGTAAGATATCCGTGTTCTGCGCCAAAGCCATTGCAATCCAGGCGCGTTGTCGTTGTCCGCCAGAAAGCATATTCAACGGACGATCGGCTAATTCTAGCATTCCTGTAATGAGCAAAGCTTGTTCCGTTATCCGTTCATCTTCTCCAGACCACTGCTGCAACCAATTTTGATGGGGATAGCGCCCTTGTGCTACCAGTTCCCGAACGGTTAATCCCTCTGGTGCAACGGGACTTTGGGGTAAAATTCCCAAATTTTTGGCTATCTCTTTAGTAGATAATTTTGCGATCGATCTACCATCCAAATAAACCGTACCGCCTTTTGGTTTAAGCAAACGTGCTAAACCTTTAAGCAAAGTAGATTTACCACATCCATTCGGCCCTACAAATACAGTAACTTTTCCGGCTGGAATTGCTAAATCTAATTCATTAATAATTAAGTTTCCTTCATAGGCAAGAGTTAGTTTCCGTGCGGTCAAGATAGGGGGAGAGTTCATAGTTTCGAGTTTGGAGTTTTGAGTTCATACTTGATCCTTCATCCTTTAATTCATCCGTTGGAGATGCTTGATGCGATATTGCTTGAGTTGGTGTAAAGGTTGGTCTTCTCCTGAATTAAAAGCTGTTGTTACTTCACAGCAGACTTCTACTCTGGCTTCATAGGCACCGGAAATACTGCTATCGGGAGACATGAAATCAATTCGTACTTCAGCCCATTCTTCTGTTTCATCTTTTGATAAAACTTGACCTGTTTTCAAATAATTAAACCAATCCCAACCTTCTTGCATTAAAATTTCTCGTTCGGCAATTTGGACAAGCCAGTTTAAGGCCATCCAACCGCGATAAAAAGGTTTTAATTCCGTCACCGAACCATTGCGATATATTAATAAATCCAATATTTTTGGTTCTAAATGACCCCAGTAACGACCTTCTGGTAAATCTACTAAAGTGGCTGCATATTGGTGTCCCCCAATATGACTGGATTGCCAAACTCGCAACTGACCGTTAGAAGCTGGGGCATATTCTTGACGTAGTTTTTTATAAATGGGATAGCCAAAGCGGGAACAAGCAATATCGTAATTGCCGTGAGTACAAACAATTAATTCTCGAATGTGATTTGTTTGTTGTCGGTAAGATTCAAATTGAGATAGTAGTTCTGGTTGCTTGAGTAAGGCTTTAATGCAATCGATTAATTCTGTTTCTGGTAAGAGAAATTCTTGTTTTTCAAATCGAGCAAATAATTGAGATGGTCGGTAATAGTAGATGACTCTAATTAAGTCAGGTTGGGAGTAGGTGCGGTCTGGTGCGATCGCGAGAAATCTCACCCTTATTCCTTGCTCTCCCAACTGCTCTACTAGATCGGCAATTGGCTGTAACATTGGTTTGGCTTGCCAAAATTTACGGGGCCAAGGGGGTGGGATTTCAATCATCAACCATCCGTCGTAGGTGGCGACTGACCCGATGGGGTCTTCTCCGTTTGTTTTAGAAATGACCGAGCAGAAATGGCAATCTAGCATAAGAAGG
>DATNQN010000049.1 GCA_036703985.1 Leptolyngbyaceae cyanobacterium | reverse complement strand
TTCTGGCTGGTGGGGGAGCTTCAGGGGGGCTTTCGGCTTATTGTGAATCATTATGGTCTAAATATTTCTGTAACATTTGCTCCAACTGCCGCACCGTAGCGCGAGGCGAAGGGCGGGGTAGGGGTTCTTCTACGTCATTACGATCTGCTGTAACTCTAAACAGGACGGGAATTTCGTATTGAAAAGCATCAAACCAATCTTCGCGGGTGGTGATATCCCGTACCTCTAGCTGAAAGTCGAGATTTTCAATTTGTTCTAGCTTTTCTTGCAAGCCTTCGCACAAGTGGCAACCGGGCTTGCCGTACAGAATTAGTCGCATTTGGGCTGGTAAGTGAGAATCTGAAATTAATGGTAATCCTTCTTAACTATTTGGGAAAATAACTTTTTGTCAAAACCGGAATCAGAGATTCTAAATCTCCCCATCAAATGCAGCGTAGTTGATTTACACATTGATAAAATCGATCGGGTTTGGATTAGCAGTTATAGTAAAGTAGAATTATCATTTTAAAGATAAACTATCATAATTTGGGGTGCTAACTTTTCAAAACATAAATTTGCAGAGAGACTAGATGATGAAAAAAGCTTTATTAATAGCTTTCGGCGTAGGTATTTTTTTGTTTGCTGGCTGCACGAGAAGAGACGCGGATAACAATCAAGGGTTACCTAAAATAGGCGTAACTATTTATAAATATGATGATAGCTTTATGTCTTACGTGCGAAGAATAATTGAAACAAACGCCCAAGGAAAAGCTACCTTATTGATGAATGATTCGCAAAACGACCAAGCAAAGCAAATCGAACAAGTTGACACGGCCATCTCAAGGGGAGTAAAGGCTTTAGCAATCAATTTGGTCGATCCAAATGCTGCCACAACAGTAATAGATAAAGCCAAAAGAGCAAATTTACCGATCGTTTTTTTTAACAAAGAGCCAGAAACATCTGTACTGAAAAGTTACGATAAAGCTTGGTTTGTCGGTACTGAGTCAAAAGAAGCTGGTATTTTGCAAGGAAAGATGATTGTCAGTTTATGGAAGCAAAATAAAGCAAAATGGGACAAAAATCGCGATGGAAAAATCCAATATGTTTTATTAAAAGGTGAGCCGGGACATTTAGATGCAGAAGCTCGCACTAAATATGCGATCGAGGAAATCAAACAAGCAGGTATTCAAGTTGAACAATTGGCAATTGATACGGCAATGTGGGATGCGGCAAAAGCAACGGATAAAATGGATGCTTGGATATCAAAGTACGGCAACAAAATAGAATTTGTTATCTCAAATAATGATGGGATGGCTTTGGGTGCTTTAGCATCCTTAGAAAAAGCTGGGTATTTCAAAGGTGATAAGTTTATGCCAGTAGTTGGCGTTGATGCAATCCCACAAGCATTGATCGAGATTAAAGAAGGTAAAATACTTGGCACAATTTTAAATGATGCTAAAAATCAGGGTAAGGCTACGCTAGATTTAGCTATCAATGCTGCTTTAGGAAAAGATATTGTTGCAGGTACTCAATGGAAGCTAGATACGAATAAAGCCGTGCGCGTTCCTTATGTTGCCATCACTAAAGATAACTTAAATTTAGCAGAAGAAGCTTACAAGTAAGAAGCAGATTTCTGATTGCTGAATTCTATCAGTTGGTAAATATGGAAAATCAAGCTAGAGAAAATGTCAAGCCAGAGTATGCTTTAGAAATGATTGATATTTCTAAGCAATTTCCAGGGGTAAAAGCATTATCAGGAGTTAGCTTAAAGGTTAGACCGGGTACTGTACACGCATTAATGGGTGAAAATGGTGCAGGAAAATCTACCTTAATGAAATGCTTGTTTGGTATTTATCATATCGATGAAGGAGAAATTTATTTATATGGAAATAAAGTACATTTACAAAATTCTAAACAAGCATTGGATTATGGAATTTCGATGGTTCACCAGGAACTAAATCAAGTCAAAGAACTTACTGTTATGGATAATATCTGGCTGGGAAGGTATCCCCACAAAGGTATTTTTATTGATGAAAACAAGATATATAAAGATACTAAGGCAATCTTTGCTGAACTTGATATAAACCTCAACCCCAAACAAAAAGTAAAATATTTGACTGTCTCCCAAATGCAAATGGTGGAAATTGCCAAAGCAGTTTCCTATAATTCCAAAATAATCGTAATGGATGAACCGACATCATCTTTAACAGAAAAAGAAGTCGAGCATTTATTTAAAATCATCAGTAAATTAAAGCAAAGAAATGTTGGCATTATTTATATTTCTCATAAAATTGATGAAATACTCAGAATTTCTGATGACGTAACTATTATGAGAGATGGTCAATGGATTGCTACTAAGAAAGCTAAAGATTTAACCAATGATATTATAATCAATATGATGGTTGGTAGGGATTTATTTCATCGGTTCCCCGATCGAATAAATCAACCCGGTAAGATTATTCTAGAAGTAAAAGATTTAACTGCTGAAATGCAGCCTTCCATTAATCATGTCAGCTTTGAATTAAGGGAAGGCGAAATCCTGGGAATCGCAGGACTTGTAGGTGCAAAAAGAACCGATATCCTGGAGGGATTATTTGGGATTAGAAAATTGCGATCGGGAACAATTATCTTACACGGAAGAGAAATTAATAACCCGACTCCTCACCAAGCAATGAAAAATGGTTTTGCCTTCGTAACAGAGGAAAGACGCGCCACTGGCATTTTCGAGAAACTGACTGTTAATTTTAATTCAACAATTGCCAACGTTGATAAATATAACAGTAGATTTGGTTTGTTATCAGAACCAAAAATGAACAAACATACTCAGTGGGTAATTGATGCTATGAGAGTCAAAACTTCATCGCAAAAAAAGCTAGTTGGTACCTTATCTGGGGGAAACCAGCAGAAAGTAATTATTGGACGTTGGTTACTAACTAAACCAGAAATATTAATGTTAGATGAACCGACAAGAGGTATTGATGTTGGCGCTAAGTATGAGATTTATCAGTTAATCAATGAGTTAGCAAAGGAAGGAAAAGGAATTATTATGGTATCTTCTGAGATGCCAGAATTATTAGGTGTAACCAATAGAATTTTAGTGATGAGTAACGGCAGGGTGGCAGGTATAGTGGAAACGAAGACAGCCACTCAAGAAGAAATTATGCGTTTATCAGCATTATATTTATAACAAAGGAAATCTAGCTATGAGAAAAGTAAAATCAATTTGGAAAAATGAATTGATTGGAGAATGGCTAGCCAATAACGTTATTTATCTAGTCTTAATAATATTATTAATTATAATCATTGCCATTTCACCAGATTTTTTAACAGTTAACAATTTTCGGAATATCTTAACGCAAGCTTCCACACGCATTATTATAGCTTTGGGGGTTGGCGGCATATTAATTACTCAAGGTACTGATTTATCTGCCGGACGTATAGTTGGATTTGCCGCCGTATTATCAGCTTCTTTATTACAAGCAACAGATTATGCTTACCGAATGTACCCAGATTTGATGCGCCTACCAGTAGCAGTACCAATCCTAATTGCGATGGTAGCTTGTGCTTTGATCGGATTGGTAAATGGTTTAATTGTGGCCATATTAAAAGTGCCGCCATTCATCGCCACATTGGGTACGATGATTATAATTTATGGCTTGAATTCAATTTATTTCGATCGCCCGCCTTATGGCGCACAACCCATTGGTGGATTAGACCCTAATTTTTCTGATTTTGTGCTGGGTAGTATAGGTTCTGGTGTATTTGAAATACCCTATTTAATTATATATGCAGCGATAGTTACAGCTATTATTTGGGTACTATGGAACAAAACGCTGCTAGGAAAAAATATGTATGCGATCGGTGGTAATCCTGAAGCGGCAACTGTTTCCGGCGTGAATGTAGTGAAGTATTTATTGATAATTTATGTAATCGGAGGTGCATTATATGGCTTTGCAGGAGCGTTAGAAGCAGGACGAGTAGGTAGCGCAACTAATAATACAGGAAATATGTACGAGTTAGATGCGATCGCAGCTTGTGTAGTGGGAGGAGTTTCTACATCAGGAGGTATCGGTACTGTCCCCGGAATTATTGCAGGCGTGTTAATTTTTCAAGTGATTAACTACGGTTTGGCATTTATTGGGGTAAATCCCTACTTGCAATTCGTCGTGAAGGGATTAATTATTATCAGTGCGGTGGCAATTGATATGAGAAAATATACCAAAAAAAGCTAATATAGTTAGTTCAAGACGGCAGAAGTAATCCATCAGTTTTTTCTCCCCATCCCCCCACCTCCCCATCTTTGAAGTGAACTGGTAGTTTATTTCTGCCTATGGTCTAAGCTAAGGGAAGAACCTTTTCCTGATAAGAAAGTTTTTTTCTTTGCTCCAACCACCACAAGAAAGCTGTTAGTATTGCTGCCACCATTAAAATTGGTGCAATGATGCGAAAAGTCATTTGCACGCCAAACAATAATGCCTCTATTGGTGCATTGGTGAGTTCAATATGCGATGCCAACTTAGCACTTGCGCTCGTTAACAGTGAAAACATAGTACCTATGAGTGTCAAACCTGTTGTTTCTCCCAGTGTCTGCGATAAAGATAATAACCCCGAAGCAATACCTAAACGCTCTGACGTTACAGCGCCCATCACCGCACTTTGATTCGATGGATAGAATATTCCCGTTCCCAGCGCCAAGGGAAAAGTTCGCACAATATAGCCAACAACAGTTAATTCTCTATTAAAGGTACTGATCGATAAGCAGCCAATTACCATCAACACTAGCCCAATTAATGTAACAAGACGCGCACCAAAGCGGTCGGATAAACTGCCAGCTACAGGTGCAATTAATGCAGAAAAAATTGGCCCGACAGCCATCAATAATCCCGCTTGAAGAGGCGGATAATTTTTAACCAACTCTAGGAAGAAAGGAAGGATAAAAGTTATACCTACCCTAACTATTAGTACCATCCAACCTAACAATAAGCTGAGGCTTAATAGTAAAGATCGGAAAATCGTCAGGTCAAGTATTGGATCTGATATTTGGTTTTCCAGCGCTAGAAAACAAACTAGACTAATCGTAGCTAAGACCAACAAAATCAGCTGTGTTAGTGAAAACCAACTCTCTGGACGTACTAAGGTTATGGCAAGTGTAAAGCAAGTCAATGATATCATCACCAGCAGCGAACCTAGCCAATCAAAGCCTTGTTTACGCTCACTACTAACACTAGAAGGCACGATCGCAGCAACAACTAAAGTGGTAATTATACCAATTGGTATGTTCACCCAGAAAATTAAACGCCAACCTCCCAAACCAATCAATAGTCCTCCTACTGATGGGCCTGTGGTAACGCCTAACATTACTATTCCTTTGATAATACCTAAAGCACGGCCACGTTCTTCTTTTGGAAACACTTCCGTAATGATTGCTGGACCGACTACTGAGATGATTACAGCACCAACTCCCTGTAACGCTCGAAACCCAATCAAAAAGCTTGCCGATGGTGCAAATGTGCATAATAAAGAGCCGAAGGTGAACAGTATCGACCCACCAAAATACAGCCACTTTTTATTCCACATATCACCCAATCGCCCGACAACTAGCACTAGAGATGCGATCGTTAGCAGATAGCTTAAAGGTATCCATTGAATGGCAGCAAAGCTAGCGTGGAGATCTCGCTCTAATACAGGCAGGGCAATGTTAACAATCAGGGTATCTAAAGCATACATGAATTCCCCAATGGCAATACCCAGAAGCACCCACCATTTTATGGACAAACTCCGTTCGTCAACTGTCTCTTTTGATTGCTCTTGTGAACTGTTCATCTCTTTTTTTCCTAGTTTTTTTGATGTGAAAGGAGTTTAGATCGCACTGGAATAGATAGACTTATTTCAACTCACTCGTGCCAGTTCCAGACAGGATTTCAATTTATCTGCTAGCACCAGGCAATGCGGATCTTTGAGTATTGTGCTGTGGTAACCCGGTACATAATGAATTTCGATCGGTTCGGTTGTTAACTCACTCCAACCCAGTGCGTACTCCTTCACTCTTTTAGCAAACACTTCCGTATCTAGAGGGTCTTCTTGGGTGGCTTGAAACAGGGTGATTTTGCCTGGGTAAACTTTTGGTTTGTAGGTCACTCCAGCTTCAAAATGGCATCTCCAAACTTGCAGGATTCGCCGAATCATTTGTTGTTCTGAATCTGAAGAGATCGAGTTAGCAGCTTTGAGTATCTCCAATAAATAGTCTAATTGTTGTTGTGGATCGAGCTTTTGGAGTTGTTCGTTGTCAATCGGCAAATTTTTGCCAAACCTCTTCTGTGTGAGATTGGACAAGAGCTTTGTCCAGTGACCGTGATGATTAGCTAGGGTAATATTTAATCTGGGAAGTAGGGCTGGGATGTCCAAAATAGCTAGTAAAGCAACTTGATGTCCCTGTTGTTGCAATTGTTGAGCCATTTCAAAAGCTATTCTGCCACCCAGAGAGTAACCGCCCAGAAAGTATAGCCCTGATGGTTGAACTGCAAAGATGGCTTGGATGTAGCAGGCGGCCATATCTTCTATAGTTTTTAAAGGTTCTCGCTTTCCGTCCACTCCAGATGCTGCCAGACCGTAGAATGGTCGGTCTGTACCTAAATAATGGGCTAACTCTAACAATTCCAGAATGTTGCCACTTAGAGGATGGACGCAGAAAAAAGGTGGTTTGACACCCGCAGTTTGAATGCCGACTAGGGGAGACCAGGAGCGATCCTTTTCTTGGACTAAATTGAATTTCTGCCGATCTTTTTGTAAAAACGGGATGATTTGAGTTTTGTACTTTTGCAGTTTTTCCAGCCCTTCTAGGGAAATTACTCCCAAGGGAGCTTTATAGCATAAGCGATCGCCCTCAACCCATAATTTTACGTTTAAACTGTCAAGGTAAGCTAAAAGCTGTTCCATAATGTTAAAAATTTTTCTTTATTCAAGTTGTCTGAAACAAGCTGTTTCAATACAGTTATATGATGTCCGTTTAATTAAGCTGAATAAAAAATTCTTCACTGCCCCTTATCTAAAGCTTTAGTCTTAACTAAGAATATTCAATCAGGCACTTTTTTTACATCAACTGGACGCAGATAATAACGAAAAGCAAACCTACGAAATTGCCACAAAAAACGTAATCGATCGCTTGGTGTATCCAAGCGATCTAGTATGTTGTTAAACCATCGCGTAGCAACTTTATGCCATAAGCGACGGTCGAATTCTGACTGGCTATCGAGCAAGCTATCCAACAAAGCAGGCCACTTGATTTTATTAATATCGGTTAGTTTACGACGCGAAATGCTATTTCCTACTTCATGAATTTGAAGGAATTCACCAAGAAGTAAAAAGCAACGTGCAGAGCCATTTTCAACACTATTTTTGACGACTTGATACCAGAATTCTATATTTTCAAAAAGATCGTTTTGCGTGTTGTAGCGGAGTTCTCCTATTAGCGACCTTCGGCATAAAACATTGTTGCCGGGGCCGAGCGGAAATTCTTGCCATGTAATCACTTTTAGAGGATCGGCAAGCGCATATAGTCGATCGTCGATCGGGTTGAGCAAATGTTTTATGGGGTCAATAACTGGTCGAATCAGTTTACTAGGTAAATTGATGAAACTGAGAACTAATAAATCTGGTTGGTGGTTTTGAACGATGGATTGAACGCGATCGCAAAATCCGGGTGCGTACTCATCATCCCCATCAAGTAACGATACCCAATCTCCAGTCACTGCATCTAAACCGACATTTCGTGCCAAAGATGGGCCACCATTTTGCTGTAATTGAATCAGCTTTACGTTAGTGTTAGTCAGCTGGGCTGAATATTGTTGTAACGATTGTTGCACAGCTTGGACACTCCCATCAGTACTACAATCATCAACAATGATGAGTTCCGCAGGCGGACGACTTTGGTTAGCTAAACTTGCTATAGCACGACCAACATAAGGAGCTTTGTTGTAAACAGTAATAATTACCGAATGTCTCATAAGCAGGTTTCCAAATGAAGTTAATAACTCGAATTACAAGGGATGCGTTGCTCATTTCGGCTATCATTCTAAGCCGGGACGCTTGGGGGAAAAGAGAATAATTGAGTCATAATTCAGAATACAGGAGTCAGATCGTGTCCGTTAGCATCGGTTGTGCAAGTGCGAGCTTTTTTCACCTATACTCCCTTGTCCTCCTTGTCCTCCTTGTCTCCCTTGTCATATTGTTTACGCTACCGATGCAACCGGACATAATATCAGAATCCTGAATTCAGAAGACACAAGAAAGAATCCTGAATTAAGAAAACAGTCCCTAGCTTACTCTTAGTAATTCTCCTGACTTGGCGTGGTATGGAAGGCTACTCCTTGGCTCACTTTCGACTTTGCAGCAGGAAGTGAATTCGGATCGGCAAGTAATCCTTCTAGGGGATTGTTTAATGGTGGTTATGGTACTTCTATTCGACCAGTAATCGATTTGGGTCGGTTGAGGTTGACTGGGTATTACGTTCATACCTACTCCCCCAATAATGGAATTGATAGCCTGACCGGTAGTAACGCTGCCAAAGTGGTTGGGGCAGGGCCAGTAGTAGCCAACTCTTACGTTGGTGCAGCTTTTTATCGAGTATTACCAAATTTCGATATAGGTGGCTCGGTTGCTTATTCTAATGCGAGAGCGTTAGGAGAAGGTACTAAAGGTGATGCACAGGTATGGAACTATGACATCAATTTCACTCTTTACGATCTGGGTAAAAAAGGAAATATGGCTGGCTTGATTCTAGGGGTGCAACCCAGGTTAGCTGGTACCAGTAGCGAGGAGTTAGCACGAGCGATCGGTTTACCGCCGGGACAAAGGAGCGATCGCAATGTAGGTTATCACATCGAAGCTTTTTACTCTCATCGACTTTCCGACAATATTACCATTACTCCCGGCCTGATCTGGTTAACAGCGCCTAATCACGATGAACGCAACCCGGATGTAATAATGGGAATCATCAGAAGTAGCTTTTTTTTCTAAAGCTAGTTAGTCGTGCTGTAAGCATTAATACTCAACAAACTTTGCATCAACTAAATCCCATTCCCTGTAAATAAACCCCATTACTCTATCGGAGAATGGGTATTTAGGTGTAGAATAGAATCACGAAAACTTCAGAAAGTAAAAAGTCGATATTTAATATGGTCTCTTCTCTAGAAAAGCCGGTACAAATTGATAGTCTCAATCTGGATGAACTCAACGAGCGGTTTGAAAACGCTCATCCTTCTGAGATTTTGGCTTGGTCTGTTGCTAATATCACCACTGGACTAGTACAAACCAGTGCTTTTAACGTGGATGATGTGCTGATTACAGACATCCTCTACCGCGAAATCAAGCCAGCCAAGCCTGTACCGGTGATGTTTCTAGATACTTTACACCACTTCCGCGAAACTTTGGAACTGGTAGAAAAAGCTACCAAACACTACAATCTGGATCTGAGAACTTATAAAGTTCCTAATATCGATACTCGCGAAGCTTTTGCGGAAGCTTTCGGTGATGGACTTTGGGATACTGATATTCAAAAATTCCACTATGTAACCAAAATTGAACCTTTACAACGCGGTTTGGCAGAATTGCAAGCTTTAGCTTGGATTACTGGCCGTCGTCGCGACCAAGCGCCCACTCGCGCCACTATGCCGATTTTTGAACACGATATCAAGAATCGGATTAAAATTAATCCCCTCGCTAATTGGACTCGTAAACAAAGCTGGGCTTATGCTTCCGAGCATAAGATGATGTACAATCCCCTCCACGATAAAGGTTATCCCAGCATTGGCGACGAACCGATTACTACTCAAGTAGCAGAAGGTGAAGACGAACGCGCCGGACGTTGGCGGGGAACTGGCAAAACTGAGTGCGGAATTCATATTTAATTGGTCATCGGTCATTGGTCATTGGTCATTTGTGATTGGAAAATAGTTATTGTTAATTAGTGGTGAGTGGGAAATCAAAGCTCGCTAATGACAAATGACTAATAACAAATGACTAATGACAAAATGATTAAGATTCTTCACTTATCCGATATCCACATGGGTAGTGGGTTTTCCCACGGACGGATCGATCCGCAAACGGGTTTGAATACACGATTGCTAGATTTTGTCAATACCCTATCTCTGTGTATCGATCGCGCGATCGCAGAACCAGTTGATTTAGTATTATTCGGTGGCGATGCTTTTCCCGATGCAACGCCACCGCCTTTTGTTAAACAAGCTTTTGCGAGTCAGTTTCGCCGCTTGGTGGATGCCCGAATCCCTACAGTATTATTAGTGGGCAATCACGACCAACATTCCCAAGGACAGGGAGGGGCGAGTCTAGGCATATATCGGACTTTGGGGGTACCTGGGTTTATAGTAGGCGATCGCATTGACACCCATCGCATCGAAACAGTCAATGGCCCAGTGCAGGTGATTACCCTTCCTTGGTTGACTCGTTCTACCCTGCTGACTCGTCCGGAAACGGAAGGTTTATCTTTAGCGCAAGTCAACGAATTATTGATTCAGCGCTTAGAACCAGCATTAGAAGGAGAAATTCGCCGCTTAGACCCCAAAGTACCGACCGTTTTGTTAGGTCATTTAATGGTAGACCGGGCTACTTTGGGCGCAGAACGGCATTTGGCAGTGGGAAAAGGATTTACGATTCCCATTTCTTTGCTAACTCGACCTTGCTTTGATTACGTAGCTTTGGGCCACGTTCACAAACACCAAAATCTTAACCCAGCCAACGATCCGCCGGTAGTTTATCCCGGTAGTATCGAACGAGTTGATTTTAGCGAGGAGAAAGAAGCGAAAGGTTACGTATTAATTCAGTTGGAAAAGGGGAACGTGCAATGGGAATTCTGTCCCGTACCAGCTAGGGCATTCTGCACGATCGAAGTTGATGTTTCCAAGCAAGATGACCCGCAAGCGTTTTTGGTGAAAGCGATTGGTAAAAAGAGTATTCAAGATGCGGTGGTGCGCTTGATTTATAAATTGCGATCGGAACAATTAGACCAAATAGATACAGCAGAAATACACCGAGTTTTAAGCGATACCCACAGTTACACAATTCAACCGGAATTAGTCAGTCAATTGGCGCGTCCTCGCTTACCCGAACTGGGTTCGAGTGCGACTATCGACCCCTTAGATGCTTTAAAAACTTATTTGGATAATCGGGATGAGTTGAAAGATATCGCGTTGGAGATGATGGATGCGGCGCAGAGTTTGTTACTAGGAGATGGGGAAAGTTGGTTAGATTCATCCCAAGCTGAGGAAACAAGCCAAATGCCATTAGCAGAAGCAGGCGGACAGTTGCGTTTACTTTAGGTTTTCGGCATACTTGTGCAATGTGAACTACCCAGCTAAATCTGCCAACGGAAACTAACCGGGAAGAAATTATAGATGCAAAAGGTTGGATAATTAATTCAGACGACACTATTACTCTGACGGTTGAACCTATGGATAATCTGACGGGAAATTTTTCTTTGCTCGCTTAAATAAGCAAATGCAAAATATAAGAACGAGTTATAAAAAGAAGAGTCTATTTTGCAGCATTAGCTACAAAAATTTTCACTTATCTTTACACAAAGGGAAGAGCAAAGTAGTTGCTTTTATTTGCTTAATATTACTTACGATTTTACTATCTATATTTGTGCTACCAGGAGTAACGAAAGTTAATGCCGTTAACGCATTTAACCAGTCAGACAGTGCAATAATTTTCCTGCTAAAAGGAAAATCTGACTATCAAACAGGTAACTTTTTTCAAGCGTTGGAAGAGTTGCAAAGAGCAACCAAAGAGTTTGAGGCTTTGGGAGATTTAGCTAAACAAGCTGAAAGTTTGCATTATTTGGCTTGGGGTGATGAAGAAATGGGAAATTCCACATATCTCATGACAGAATCTTACAAAAATTTGATTGAAGGAGGCCAAAACAAAGCAGAAGCATTACGTCAATCCCAATTATTCCTGCTCGAGCAAGATAAATACCAACATCCTTACGATCGGGATACTTTTATATTGCTCGGCAATTGGTTGTAATAGGTTATTTAAATAAATTGAAGAGAGAGTAATATATGAAGTTAAAACAAGTGTATTTATGCTGTTTGTTGTTGTGCCTATTTATTTCATGGCAAATGTTATTTGTCAATAAATTTGTCAAGGCAGAATCTTTGCAATACAGCTACTCTAATACGATTTTTAAGCCACCAAAAGATGGGAGTCCCGATGACACGACAGGAGCAGGTTCCCGCGAAACGGGTAGTTGTTCGGAAGATGCCATTGAGGAAGGTATACCTGGTTTTAGAGCGTTGATGCCGAAGGATATTCAAATTAGCGAAGAACGCCCTTTTTTTTCTGTTTACATTCCCAGTATTAAAGCCGGATTTAGTTAGTGTAAATAAGATGATTTATGGTAGATTTTGATTGTTTAACCATTTTTCCAATAAAGCTTGATGACGATCGCTTTCTGACTGCTTTAAATATTCAATGGCAATTCTTGCCGCCGTAGGAGAATTAGCGCACTCTTCTAAAAGAATCTCTAAAATGCGTCGGAGTTGAAGTTCTTCGATTTTTTTGTTAATTAGAATAGCGAGTACGATCGCAGCACCTACCAACGTCAGCAAAGATGGAATCACAGGTAACCACCAACCGTATAAAAAAGCTAAATAAGTAATCAACAATAATGCGATCGCTACTAATAAAATACTTACTGCGATCGCAACCAAAGACTTTAACCGCCAACTTAAAGCTGCCCCTACAAACGACCACCACAGAATCCACAGCCACTCTTTTGTTTCACCCCAAACCTTGAGCAAAGGTCTTCCATCTAAAACAGCACTGACAATTTGGCTGATTAAATTAGCATGAACGACCACTCCCGGAGTACGTTTCGGCGTCCGAAAAACACTACTACTATAAGGAGTATAAAAAAGGTCATTTAAACTTTCTGCCGTCGTACCGATCAGAATAATGCGATTTTCCATTAAACCGGGAGGAATTCGATTTTTCACCACATCTGCAAAGGAAATGGTCGGGAAACTTTCTAGTAAACCGCGATAGTTGAGTAATATTTGATAACCGCCAGAATTAGCCTGCACGTAGCCGCCATCGTTACCATCTAATGGCTCGAAAACAGCTTTACCAAACCGCCAACGATTTCCACTGATTGGTTTTGCACTTACCCCTTCTGCTTCCAAATAAATTAAAGCTAGTTGCAATGCCAAACTTAAATGAACTTCACCGTTACTTTCAACTGATATCAAACCTCGACGAATTTTGCCGTCTGCATCCAATACCATATCCACAAAGCCAATTTGCTTCAATTGACTTAATACTGGAGGTGGAGCAACTCGACTACCCACTACTTTTTCAATTCCAATTAAATTGGGGGTAGAGCGAAACATATTGACTAATAAATCGGCACCTGGTTCGACGGGTAAATCTCGATATATATCCAAACCAATTGCTCTGGGATGGCGGGTTTTAATATTTTTAATCGCTTGAGTTAAAATAGTATCTGGTATCGGCCATTGGCGCACTTTGCTAATATCGTTTTCATCGATAGTGACTACTACAACGCGCGAATCGGGGGGTTCTAAAGGGCGGAAGCGAAAAAACCAATCTAACATATTCCACTCCATACCCTGTAAAATTCCCGTCCAACGTAAGAAGGTAACGGAAACAGCAACACCGAGAGCGGCAATCCCAGTCCAGCTAGGTGAAATTCTGTACCTAAGGGTTTCCTTTTTAACTTTTCGCCGGGAAAATGAGAGAATGTAGTTAGCTTGTTCGAGGGATTCGAGCGCGTTTTCGGTTTCTTGTTTGCTTAATTCTTGGCTGGCAGCTAAATATTGATAATCTAGGTCGCTCAAACTTTTACCTAACGCCCAAGTAAGCGCGTCTTTGAGGGTTTGTCCTTCTAATAAATATGAAGTATTGGTTTGTTTGGAAGCTAACCAAGCTTCCAACGTTTGAGAATAAGGACGCAAAGCTGCTAGTTGTCTTTCTACCCAACTAAAATTAAATACTTCTTGATAAATGGGATTTTTTACTTTGAGCAATCCCTGGTGTTTGACTACTAAACCGCTCAACATCAGTTCAATTTGTTCTGGACTATCATCTGTTTCAATTGATACTCCTAGTAAAATTTGCTGGTAGATACCCAACATTCTTCCGGTGTATTTGCAGTGATGTTGAATGCGATCGCGAATTGTCCGCAAATGTTCCGGTTCGTCTTGAGTTTCCCAGCGATCGATAATATGCGATCGCACGATGCTTTCCACCCAATATTCCTCTGTTCCTCGCGGAATCGCCAGCATTCCACTGAGCGTCGTTTGGCTAGCTGTGGTTACTAACTGACACAACTTTTGCGTCAGAAATGGTTGTCCCCCCGTCCAAGCTAAAATTTCTTTTAAAATTACATCTCCATTGGCTTCTTTTACTTTGATTCCTGCCGCCAACGGGAGAGCCTCTTGCCAAGTGAAACCTTGTAATTCGATCGCTCGACCGATATTAAAAGGAGTTCGATTCTTATTTTTAATTAAATCCGATGGGGTAGCAACGCCAAAAATAGCAAACGTAATTCGCTTGTATTCCGGATTAATTGCTCTTTGATTGTAGCAAAATCGAATGAAAGCGAAAAAGTCATCAACCGAAAAATCTAGACTGAGAATGCTATCAATTTCATCAATAAAAATAAATAATTTTTCACGAGGAAAATGAATGACTAATAATTCCTCTATAAATAAGCTAAGTTTTTGTAAAAAAGAAATTTCTTCATGTTGTTGCCACCAAGTTTTTAAATTAATTTTTTTAAAAAGTTTTAAACTAGAACATAAATCCGCTACGATACCCTTGTACCATTGAACTGGCGTGACATTTTCACTACCAATAATCGTCATATCCACTGCGGTACATTTAAACCCTTCTGCTTGCAAACGGTGTTTAGTTCTCACTAAAAGTGAGGATTTACCCATTTGCCGAGAGTTGAGAACGTAACAAAATTGCCCTTTTTTTAAGGCTTCGTAAAGTTCTTTATCAGCTTGCCTTTCTATATAACTGGGGGCATCTACAGTCAGACTTCCGCCAATTTGGTATTCCATTATTTATTAAGCAAAGTATCTAATTTTGGCAAATTTATATTATTGAAATCACTCAATTTAGTGCTAATAATCACTTTTTCACATAATTTGCGCTCTCCCTAGTTTGATTTAATCGTACAGGTCGTTTTTTCCAATAAATTTCATCTTATCTAGTTTTATCTCTGTTTGCCACTCATTTCCTAAGACTTGTAGATTAAAATTTACATATAGTATTAAAGCTGCTCAGATAGATAAATCTTATTGTAATTTTATGTCCAAACTTCTACTCGCCATTTCGATCTCAATTGCCATCCTCATCGCTTCTACTCAACGCCCTATCTTTACTTTAGCTGGCACTTGTGCAGGCGCTAGCTGTCCGCCGCCGCCTTTGGGGTTTATTCCGGGACAACGGGTGAATTTCCACGTGGTTAACCGCACGGCTAGCATTGTGTTGGTGGAAAAAGTGGAAGGGACTGATGCTTTTCCCCTCAGACCGGGACAGGAACTCAGATTTGAAAGGTGGACTGGTACGGAACCTAATTTGTCAGTAGTGTTTTGGGATGCTACTGCATTATCGCTACAAGCCAGAGTTTCTAAACCAGACGAGGATACTTTACGGGTGGAGTTGCGTCCCGGTAGTCGTCCTCCGGGCGATCGCACTATCTACATCCTAAATGACGGTCGAGTTGCCGTGTTTTGAAGAAAAGAGGAAAGAGGGAAAGAGGGAAGGGGAAGATTTGTTAACTCTGAATTCTGACTTCTGACTCGGAAACTCCTGAATTCTGAAAATTGGAAATTTTCAGGATCGTAATTCCATTCAGTGGAATTTCAATATACTATGAAGTTTTGGTATAGACTTTCAAAACAAATTTTCCGACTGTCTGTTATGCCTAAACTTCTGCATCACCTATTGCTAGGAACTGCCTTAGTTATGACTCCGCTAGTCATATTCAGCACCGCAATTGCTGGGCCGAAATTGGTGAAAACTGGTAAATCTCTCAAACCAGAAAAAACTATTACATTACAAGTAAGAAATCGCACCAATCAGACCGTACAAGTAGAAATTCCTTCTTACACCAACCAAATTACCCTTGAGCCCAAACAACATCGCAGGTTTAAGTTCAGATTGAGAAACACGGAACATGGCTTGTCTGTTTTATATTGGAATAATCAATCTGCAATTGCCCTGCGAGGTAAGGTAGTTAAGCCAAATTCCCAAACCTTACACTTAGATGTTTATCCCGGTCGTTACTCGGATAACGATATAGCAATTTATGATTCGGAAATACCTGGCAGCGTATTAATTTTCTGATGCAAAATCGGTCTTTACCCAATCAGCGATGGGAAATTTACCCTGAATTCCCAGAAAAAGCTGAATATCTGGCTCAATTAACTAATTTGTCTCCATTGATAGCCCAAGTACTGCTAAATCGGGGTAGGGAGACACCCCAAGAAGTAGAAGCATTTTTAGAGCCAGAAAGTCTGGTTTTGCCATCACCGTTAGAAGAATTTCCCGACTTGGCAGTTAGTCTGGAATTATTGCAAAATGCGATCGCAAATCGAGAAAAAATCGCCATTTGCGGAGACTACGATGCTGATGGCATGACCAGCACTGCTTTATTACTGCGAATTCTGCGCTGGTTAGATGCCGAAGTCGATTATGCCATTCCCAGTCGGATGAATGAAGGTTATGGTATAAATAAACGCATTGTCGAAGAATTCCACGCTGAAAATGTCAAGCTGATTTTAACTGTAGATAACGGCATTTCAGCTTACGATCCGATCGAGCGAGCCGTACAACTCGGTTTAAAAGTAATCGTTACCGATCACCACGATTTACCGCCAAAACTACCACCAGCCAACGCCATTCTCAACCCTAAATTATTACCTGACTCTTCACCTTATTACGGCGTAGCTGGCGTAGGAGTTGCCTATATCTTAGCAGTTTCCTTATCCCAACAATTAGGCAAAGCAAAAGGGTTAGTCAAGCCGATGTTGGAATTATTTACGTTGGGAACGATTGCCGATTTAGCACCTTTAATTGGCGTCAATCGTCGCTGGGTAAAACGCGGTTTGCAACTATTACCCAAATCTCAATTAGCAGGCGTACAAGCCTTAATTCAAGTGTCCGGAGTCGAACCTGGGAGAACGGCAGAAATAGTTCCCCCTGCCCCCTGCCCTCTGCCCCCTGCCTCTTCCCCCATCTCCACTTTAAAACCAGAAGATATCGGATTTAGATTAGGGCCGAGAATCAATGCGGTGGGAAGACTTGCCGACCCTCAAATCGTGATTGAATTGTTGACAACAGATGATATGGGGGTGGCGCTAGAAAGAGCGATGCAGTGCGAACAAATTAATCATCGCCGTCAACAACTTTGTGAAGAAATCGAACAGGAAGCTGTTGCTTGGTGTCAACAAAGCGAGATCGATTTACAGCAAGAAAGAGTGTTAGTCATCGTACAACCGAATTGGCATCACGGCGTAATTGGGATCGTGGCTTCTCGTTTGGTAGAACGTTATGGCGTGCCAGTTTTTATCGGTACTTATGAGGATGACGAACATATCCGGGGCTCTGCACGGGGAATTCCGGAATTTCACGTATTTGAAGCGTTACAATTTTGCGCTGATTTGTTAGGTAAGTTTGGCGGACACAAGGCAGCGGGTGGATTTTCGCTGCCAGCGAAGAATTTACCCCAATTGCGATCGCGTTTGAGTACCTTCGCCAACCAATGTTTGCAACCAGAGCACCTCAAACCACTACTTAATATAGATGCACTAGCTAATTTTCATCAAATTAACGACCAGCTATACCAACAAATCGATGCACTCCACCCCTGCGGCATCGAAAATCCCGCACCAGTATTTTGGACTCCCAACGTGCGAGTAGTCGAACAGCAAATTGTTGGGAAAGGTCATCTCAAACTTACCTTTGCTCGAGATGGCGAGTATAGTAAGATAAATGCGATCGCGTGGCGCTGGCGCGAATACTTCCCCTTACCTCCGCGAGTCGATATCGCCTACCGCCTGCGAGAAAATAACTTTAACGGTCGCAAAACCGTTGAGTTAGAATTGCTGGGAGTCCGAAAACCAAAAGAAACCTGCATACCTTTCATTACCACTCCCCTCAAGGCAGAATTTTACTATCGCGATCGTCACTACACCTGCGGTTTCTTCCCTAAAGATACCGTCCAAGAATTACGGATCAAAAATCCCGAAGGTAAAGTTTTGGCAATTCAACCAGGACAAACAACCGGCTTACTAGGCAACAGCCGAGACAACGCAAACTCAGTTGATATCACCAAGCCACCCTTTTCTAACTTATTACAAGCAGCTTATCAAGCCTTGGAAATAGCCAGAAGAAAAATATAATTTACTTCCGCTCGCAGTTTTGCATTGAATTTAACCGAATCCAGTTAAATTCAATCTCCAGCGCTTTCCAGGTAAATGCGGTAAAAAGAAACCGGGTTTCTATCCTGTATACCAGGTAACTGGAATCTGCTGTATTTTTTAAATTAGGGTGTCGGAAAGCAGAAATGCTATCGTATTTTACAACCAAAGCAAAAACATCTCTTCAATTGTTAGGTGAATCGTGCTGCTGGGTATTGGTGGTTATGATGAGTCGTTTAGCTCGCGCGAACACACCGAGATGTTTTTGCGCCTTAATCAAGTTTGTACGATCGTCGGTTTACCTATCATCACTTATCGGCAACACAGACACGAAGGGCCACGGCTCTCTCGCGATCGCGATCTTCGCCAAGTGGATTTCTACCGCTTGATCCGCAAACATCGATCGATTTTCCAAGCTCATCCCAAACAGTTTGCTGATTTCGTACACGAACACGCCCTGACATCCTACAGGCTGGGCCAAAAAGGTGCTTCGTTGTCTAATTTATTATGGGCTATCCAAATACATCCACGTCACGTTTTAGGCAAAATTCTTTGGTCATTGAAAAATCAACACGGCTAAAACCCTACGATTTGATGTTTGATGCTTGTTGCACAGTGAGAGCATTCAAAAACAAAAAACGAAAGGGGGAGAAACTCCTCCTTTCGTTTTTTTGACTACCGATAGACTCGCTGACGCTTCTACAGGTCGCCACCACGAGATGCCAACACGACGATTACCGCAGGCCCAGCAATCACGATCAAACCGAGCATGGTCAGCTGAGCAATTACTTCCCAGTTGAGACTGGTAACCGCATTGATGATAGAACTCATTTTTTCTCCCCAACAGATTTAGACGGTTAAGCTATAAAAACCGGATTCTATATTACCCGGCGATCGGTATGGTTTTTAATTAACTTAACAAAACTATAAAACAGTATAAATAAACATGAAGCCAACCTTTCGGCCAAAAAATCGCTAAGCTCAATAAGCAACAAATTTTATGGCAGGTGTAAAGACTATGGGAACTTGGCGTTGTGTTAAGCAATGTGGAGCTTGCTGTCATTTAGAACCAAGGGAGCGGCCCGACTTGGCAGAGTATTTGTCCCCAGAAGAGTTAATACAATACCTGGGTATGGTAGGGAAAGATGGATGGTGCATTAATTTTGACCACTTAAGCCGTGAATGCCGCATTTATGACGATCGTCCTCGTTTTTGTCGGGTAGAATCAGAAGTCTTTCAGGATATGTATGGAATTGAGCCGGAAGAGTTAAATGATTTTGCCATTGACTGCTGCCACCAACAAATTGAGGGTGTATACGGCTCCCGCAGCTTAGAAATCTTGCGTTTCAACCGAGAAGTTGGCCTTTAAGCGGGGAACTCAGACAGAAATTGTATTATGCAAGGACTAATAAAAAAAATAATATGATGCCAAACGAACAACAAATTGACGCTGTTTTTTCCAAAATAGCACTCAATCTAAGATAATACAGACCTAGCTAAGTCAGGATGAAGGTGTAGGAGTGAGACAGCGACAACCGGAAAATAGCCTTTACGAAAGGGTTGCCGAGCTAGAAGCCAAACTAAATCGTGCCAATCGATTTATTAAACGGCTGCGGCAAGACAATAGCGACTTGCAAAGACAGCTGACATCGTTGCAAAAACGGGAAAGGCAGCCATCCGCGCTTTCGGTGAGAGAAATTCCCCTCTTACCAGAACGAAAACCCAGCCGCCCCACCAAAAAACGCCGTACCGAACACGATTATCGCCACGAAACTACTACTCGCACTAAGCGGATAGCACAGAAACGCCGCTTGGCCAGAGTCTACCAGATCCGACTAGCAGGCTTGGTTCTGGCAGTAGCCGCGATCTTTTTCATTGTCGGATTATCATTGGTCAGGCTGATCTATCGACCTTCCGCACCGCAGCCATCTCCCCAACCAACAGCTACTCAGGTCATACAATTACCAGAAACACCTTTATTAGCACCGGAATTTCCAGATGCCCCCGATACGGAATCCCTACCAAGTCCGGCTCCCGATAATCCAGAAACTTTCAATCTCGTCTATAACGTAACGATACCTCCGGATTTAAAACCCAATCAGCAACTCCAATCAGTTGTTGATGAGTTGGTGAAAATGGCGACCGACGAAGGAACGCCAACCCAAGAATTATCCATTACTTTAATTAACGTTAATTCTGGTGAAATCGCGGAGTTTCAACAACAAGAACTCCGGTATCCGGCCAGCGTTCTCAAATTATTTTGGATGGTGCATTTGTATGGAGAATTAGCTCAAGGCATTCTCTCCGACGAGCAGATTTTTGCGGTAGACCTCTATCGGATGATTCAACAATCTTCTAATACGGCATCTAGTCGAATTATTGATTCGATCACCGGTACTAAATCAGGGAAAAAACTAGAAGGAGAAGAATATCAAGATTGGCTGCGTCGCCGTCTCCACTTGAGCGAATATTTCCAAAAGGCTGGTTATGAAGGCATTATTGTCAGCCAAAAAACTTATTCAAATATCTCAGAACCTCAAGGTCGAGAAGGACAAATGTGGGAAGATCCCCAACAGCCGATTCGGAATAAAATTAGCAGCTATCATGCGGCTAGATTAATGTATGAAATTGTTACGGGGAAAGCAATCTCTCCAGAATACAGCCAAAAAATGGTTAAGTTACTGGCTAGGGATTTGCGCCCAGAATCTTTGATCGATAAAACTCAGTACGGAGGATTTGACCCGATAGAAGGTTTCTTAGGTAAGTCTTTGTCAGGAGAAGATATCGATTTTGCTTCTAAAGCAGGTTGGTCTTCTACCGGACGCCATGAGGTGGCTTTCGTGCGAACTAGAGATGGGAAAGCCGCTTATATTTTGTCTATTTTAGGTAGCGATCGCGCTTACGCCAACGATTGGGATCTCTTTCCCAAAATGTCCCGCTTCGTGTTCGATCGCATGACTGGTGCTAGTTGAGCGGGTGAATGCAAAAGCAACGCGAATCGGTTGCTCTGTTCGGTTTTTTCTCCCCATCCTTCCACTTCTACCCGATCTTCAATTGCGATCGCTTTTTCTTGCCATTTTCAGATAATATGAAAGAAATATGAAAAAAACTAGTTAGTTAAATTGCCTGTGAAACTTTCCTCAGCACCTCCCTTGTTGCCTGCTTTTGATTCCTCAGTAGAAAGCGTCAGCACCCTACCACCCGTAGTTGAAACAAAACAGGATGACTTAACGGTTGATTTGCCAGATGCGATTCCCTTAGAAAACTTCCCTAACGCAACTACGCGCGAACAACCAGCCAAGCAGCTAAAGCAGGGAGCAGTAGCCGTCTTCGGTTCCACCTTTTTAACCATTTTTCTCTCGGAAATGGGAGACAAAACCCAAGTGGCTACTCTGCTGATGAGTGCAGAGTCTCAATCTCCTTGGGTGGTGTTTGCTGGGGCATCCACAGCATTAGTAGCAACCAGCTTGTTGGGATGTTTGCTGGGTCGATGGCTAGCAAATCGGGTATCTCCGAAAATGTTGAAAACCGCAGCCGGCATTAGCTTGTTATTCATCGCCACTCAACTGCTGTGGGAAATCTTACACTCCTAAAAATTATTAAAATATTGATATGGATTGGCATTTGCTGGGATTGAGTTTCATAACCGTGTTTTTGTCCGAATTAGGGGACAAAAGCCAACTAGCTGCGATCGCCCTCAGCGGTAGTTCCAAATTTCCCCGCGCGGTGTTTTTGGGAACGGCGGGAGCGCTATTATTGACTAGCTTTCTAGGCGTATTAGCAGGAGAAGGCGCATCCGTTCTGTTACCCGTGAAGTTGGTCAAAGCGATCGCTGCGATCGGCTTTCTATTGATGGCAATCCGTTTATTATGGCCAGAATCCGACTTACCAGAAGAAAACAGCTAACACGAACAAGTAGCGATCGCCAGCTAATTCAATGCCACAGTTAGCACGAGGATGTGACATACTCACGCTTCCTGAGTACAGGTAAGCGTGAGCTTCTCAGAGACTCTTCAATGAAGACATAATCTGAGCTTTTAAGGCGTGTGTCCCACGCGCTTTTATATTCAAACTTGCATTGAGATCCCTACACAAACTGA
>DATNQN010000048.1 GCA_036703985.1 Leptolyngbyaceae cyanobacterium | reverse complement strand
CATCCCCCCCTCTCCTTTCTAGCCTCCAGCAACACCACTACCATCGCCAACGAACAGGAACGTGATCACATCAATTGCAATCACAATTGCAAAAGCTAGCGCTACTTGGGTTACAATTGGCCTCCAGTCATTGCCTTGTTGTGCTTGGTTATACGCAAATAATGAAGCAGCAGCTACTAGCAAAAGAAAAGCGCCACGAATTAAGTTGAAAATCAAGGTAATCACTTCAGCAGAAATTGCTTGACCCCCAGCTGAAGCAGCGCCTTGTGCTAGTTGTTGCATAAATGCTTCTAAGCCTGATAGAAAGATTGCATTAGCTGGAGAATCGAGTACAGAACACAATGCTGTAGAGGTAATGATAGCGGTAGTGACGTGCCAGAATCGGATTTTACCACCAATATATCTTTCTACAATTGGAATAGCTCTAGCGATATGCCATAGGCTCAGAAATAAAATACTAGAGCAGCCTAGCGTTGTAATAAAAAGAGGTTGACGGATGATAAAGTAAATTAGTGCTGCTATGCAAATGCCAATAAATACAAAGTCACCTGGATTAATCCTGTGTTGAGTTAACGAGCGATTGAACAAAAAATTCTTACGACGACTTTGGAAAGATTTTTGGTAAACTGTCATAGAAGTTCCTCCATTTATATAGCTTTAATGCCAATTTAATAGGCGGTTGATATTCGTGACTTCACCAGATGCGGTAAATTGAGATAGCTAGCATGACCCCCTCTAGTTGGAGGGGTGCATCCTATTCAGCCGTATTCCTATCTCGTAAAAGTTGAAGAGCAGAGTGAAATAGACAGTGTTTTACGCTTCCATTTCTAGTTCGGTTTTTTCCTTTCTATGTTGGTGAACACTCATAATTTGTTGCTTTTGAGAAAGGAGATATTTCACATCTTCAATAGGAATATCACACTGAAGTACTTCGACTTTACCTCTAGCGATAGTTGCGTCAAAAACTACCTCATCGTATGGATTAAAACCTTGGATAGAAGCCGAAGACTTGGACTTGTCACTAAACTCAACTTCAAAGTCGAGACGGCGACCTTGGGAATCGGTTAAGTTCATTTGTGTAAGACCGCTTTTCCCTAATACTTCCGCTAATGTTTCTTGGTGAATCTTTCGTTGCAAAATGTCTAAGTGAGCGATTTCTTGTTTGTCTTCTTTGCTGAGGGAATCATTTATTACTTTCCACTGACCCTGCGAACAAGTAGCCGAGAACAACTCTTCACCCTGTTGATTTTCTAATCTCACAGAGGTTGAATTGCGTTCGCGAGTTTGATAAAGTTTGGTAGCTCCTAATTCAACTCCATCTTTTAGAGTTCCACCTGCTGCAACTGTTTCCTCTTCAACTAGGTTATAAAGTTGTGCTAGTAAGGGAGCAATTTGTGATGATTGAGTTTCAATAGAAGGTGAGTTAGCCACTTTTTTCCCATTCGTATTGTTCATATTTTCCAGCTTGGGTGAAGAGGGTTTGGTGTCGTTTGAAGCTAAATTATTGTCAATATTGAATGACTCAGCTTTTAAGTGAATCCTTTGTTCATCTATTTCAGTTTCAGCTTCAGCAACAGAAAGTTTTTTCTCTAAAGCTTCAATTCGTACTTCTAGAGTATCGAGACGCTTTTCAAGTCGGTCAAGAGCTTGATTAATTTGTGCAAGCTGTTTATCAAAGCTAGCCTTGGTGTCAATTTCAATGGGTTCCGATTTTTCTGTAGTATTTGATTCCAAGGAGATGGAAGTTTTCTCAATTTTATTGCTGATTTTGTTTACAGTTTCAGCTAAGATAAACCCCGCGTCTGGTACAGATTCTGCCTTGTCTTCAGACTTCGATTCCCCAATTATCATGGGTTCATCTGGCGATGTTTCCGAGTCATCGAGTTCATCTGATTCTTCTTGGGTCAAGCTTTTAACTCTTGCAGTCAGGGAATCAGCGCGTTGACTTTGAGCTTTGAGTTTTTTGATAATATTGCTAACCTGGCGTTCTCTTCCTGTCGCTTTAGCTGCTTCAAAAACTTGTGAAGCTGCCTTTTTCCCAATCAGAGTAGTGAGAACTGCAATTTGAGTGCTGAGTCCTCCCACAGTAGTACCATCTACTTCACTTCCAGAAATTGCTGCTCTGCTGCTAACCTGGGAGGTAACATCGAGTATATTATCGATATCTAAGTTATTTGATGATTGGCGGCGATTGTTGGTTGGAGATTGGCTTTCATCAAGTAGCGGGTTCGGAACTGATTTTCTGTTATTCTTAGAAATATCAGATATTTCATCTGAATCCACATTGTCTTTTTGAGGTTGATTTCTAGTTTTAGATTGAGGTCTCGGTTGAGGTTCGTTTTCATCTAACTCGTCTAATAAGTCATCTAACTCATCTGTTCTAGCTTGGCTCTTACTTTTAGACTTTGGTTGATGTTCTTCTAAAGCTAATTCATTTGAATCATTGCTCTTAGCTTTCCGCTTGCTTTGAGTTTTAGTCAACGGCTCATTCTCGTCTAATCCTTGGATGTCAGTATGGTAAGTCTTACTATTGAGCTTAGATTTAGATAAAGGTTGGTTTTCATCATCATCTAAACTATTTAACAAATCATCTTGCTGTGATTTACAATAGCTTTTCTGAGGATTAAGAATCGCTTCAACCCCTGTTTTACTGAATCGGTTATCATCTGATTCACCTAAATGTTCCATCATGTATTTGCCTGTGGTAGACCCATACTCAGGTCGGTCAGCCAAGCTAAGAATAATTCCGTTGTGCTTAATTTCTACATTAATGCTCGGTTTGCCGTCAGCTTCAGTCAGTTCCTCAACTGCATCAGCAAAATCGTCTACGCTTTTTAGTCCGTTTTCTAAGCAGTAATCTAAAGCCTTTTCACAGCGATTTCTGAGGTATTTTAAAATCTTTGCACCTTCAGGTGTGTGGGGAGTAATATAATTACCTTGGCTTCGGTTTCGATTTGATGCTGTCTTTGTAGCCATAACTCAATAAAATTGAACTGGATATTTTCTATGAAATTTGACAGCTTGCTTAGTGACTTCACCAAATCAGTTAGTTTTTTACCATAAAATTAACCCCCTCCAATTGGAGGGAGCTTAGTTTTGAACTCCCAAGAAAATAAAGTTGAGGTTGCTACAATTAAACTTGTACCTCTGCCATTTCCTTTTTCCGTTGTTGGGGAGTTTCGGGAGTAGTGTCAAAAACTTGTGCGAGCAATTTATCACAGTTCGTTGAAGAAAGCTGCTTGATAATTGTGCCAGTTTTCAAATCAGCAGCAAAGACAGGAGTATCGTCTTCATCCTTAACCCAACATCTAAGATTGTTACGAACTTGCTTAATTTTAACGTTCCAATCCCCCATTGCAAACTCAGTTTCTCCGGTTTGTTTGTAAAGTCGATAGATTGCATCCTTAAGTAATTGCGAAAATTCAACAGAATCTAGTTTGTCAGTATCATTTTGAATTTGCTGATTATGTTGCTTTTGTTGATGGTTTCGCTCTTTACTACCAGTTAGTTCATCTTCCACCTCTGGTTCAACTGTCTGGATTAATCGCACAGATTTAGGGTCAATATTCAGAAGTAAGCTACTGCCTTTTGATGAAGGTTCGATAGTTGCTTCAAAGGTAGCACCAATTGGCAGTTTAGGTGAATTAGCAGAAAACATGGCTAACTGTTTCCCATCAAGAAGGACAATCGGACTACCGTTGTACCTCAAATCAGAACTGCTAAACGAACCGACTTCAAACGTTAATTTTTGGCCTTTCCATTCTCGATTACTAAAATCAACATCTTTGAAATCGTTATGTTTCTGTCCAATCAGTTCAGCCTTGTCAAATTGAAAACTTTGCAATTGCTGACAGATTTCATCAGTAAACAAGTTAAGTACTAGCGCCGCTTTAGGTGTTTGATGCTGAGATTCCAGCCAGGTATATTCGGTAGGGGCTACAATGCGGGAACTAATATCTTGACTACGACCCAAACCATCGCGATAAGTTAAATCTAAGTTGTCGATGTCATTGGTATTGTTACCGTACCGTTTTTCCAAAATGTCGATTAGCTTATCGCTGGGGTCAAGTAAAGCAAAGTTGACCATTGGTAAGCTGGGATGCAATGTAGCTTCGTATTGAATATTTTTGCTGTCTAGTTTTTCCTTCCACTGTCCGGCTAAATCTTGACCTATCGGTTTTCGTTGCTTATCTCTCACGATTTTACCGCTGTCATCTTTGACAAATTCCTCAAAGGGAACGCTGAGAATATAGGTATCTTTGGGTAGTGCTGAATGCAATTGTTGGTAGTCGGATTCCAAATGAAATTCAATCTCAAGTTGACGGGATAATTCCTTACAAGCTTTACGCGGTACGTCTAAATTGGGATTAGTAGTTTCTAAGTACCACATCGCGCTAGCAGCTAAACCCCGTTCTTGAGGGTTGGGAAAAGCTTCTGCTACATCGCTTCTCAAACTTTCGTACAATTTGCCAACCGCTTCTTTCAAGTTAGTAGGATTATCGGCGTGCAATTCATAGATTTCGCCCATACTTTCTCGATACCGTTCCTTCACTTCTTGCGCCCAACTAATGTAATGTTTCTCCCAAGTTTCTCGTTCGTCTAAATCTGATGGTGGGCTAAAAAGGTAACGAAATTCATCACGATGGCGACTTTTGAGACGAGTTGGTTCCCAAGCTGGATTGACAGCAATGAGAGCGATCGCACTAATTGCTGTACCATCTTCTGTAGGTAGCGGTACGCTTTTGTAAAGTCTGAGGTCGTCTTTGAAATCGAACAGGTAGCAAGGATGTTGTTGAGACCACTTGGAAGCTGTTTCTAGTAGAGTGGGGTGGTGGTCTTCTAGTCTAGTAGCACTTTTAGGGCTATCGACTTCAATTTGAAGTGCGTCGAATAGTTTACCCAGTAATTTCTCTTTTCGTTGATTGAATAAACCTTCTGGTTGTCCTGCTTCCGGTACAGAAGATTGTACTCTTCCAATCAAAGTGGCTACCCAGCCGATTTTGTTTTTAGCGATCGCGACAGCAATCTGTCTCAATTTGGTATACTTACGGTGGCCTTCTTCGTCAGTAGCTTGAGTGTAATCAATTTTCGGGCGTTTTTCGATAGCTTCGTATTCATTTTCATCATTGGCGTGTAGGGTTTCTTTGGCAATGTGAGGTAGCCTGGAAGCAGGTGTAATTACCAATTGGTCGCCATCAAAATCGCATTGGTGATGCTGCATAGCTTGGTCGGGACGAATGAAGACACAGCCTTTGTACTGCATGAGTTCGGGTTTTTGTTTGTTGTTAACTGTGTAGCGACGAATGTTGTCTTTACTAACAATTGGGTAGCGAGTAACGATTACTTCCGTTCCATGTCGTAGATGAGGTGCAACAATACTTCCAGGTAACAAATCTTCACAAGGTTGAGCCATTGCCGAACCGTGATGAATTGCTCCTTTGATAGCTAAATCTTTCCATTTCTTGGCAACTTGTTCCTGCATGAAGTCAACAACTTTGGGAAAGTCAAGTAGCTGTCCCAATTTATCGTTTCTAAGAATAGAGATGAGGCGAGATTCGTGACGTTTGGTTTGTTCATCACCTAAATCATTCAATTGAGTTTCTGTATCATCTGCTGTTTGTCTGAAAGCTGCTTTCTTGTCATGCTGTTCGACTAGGTATTTGGCAAGTTGTATGCGGTTATTTTGCAAAGATGCGAGTTTTTGGGCTTCCGCTTTGGTAGCGGGAACGATGTCAGCTTGAATTGCATTTTCCGAGTACCAAATCGAAAACTGCCAAGAATTTTCATACTCGGTTGTTTTGGCATTACCGCGATTTCCCAATACAGCTTGAGGAAATTCGTAATCACCACAAGGAATTAAGTCAGCCAGTTGTTTTTTATCAACTCCTTTGATGGAAGAACGGTCTAGAATGATATCGTAACCAGCATTATCGGTTAATTCGGCATCAGGTAGCAAAGTTCCTTTCGCTAAAAAGCTAATTTCTGGAGTTTGGCAATCTTCCTGCGACCACTCTTTTAACCATGCCATGCGAAATTGGAAAGGTCGGTTGTGAATTGCTCCTAATTGTTCAGCTAAAACGGGTGAAATTTTGCCATGACAGTCGCCAGTCTGCCATTTTTTAGCTAACGCTTTTTCCTTGGAAATATCGCTTTGGGAGTCAACAATTTTGACTTTCAAAGTTTGATTATCTTCTGAACTATCTAAAAATTGCGCTCCTTGAGTACAACTGCTAACTAAAAGTGAACCGTAACGACAAGCGTGGTCGGGTTGAGTGGCAAAGATACTTAATAGTTTAGCTGAAAGCTCTTTATCAGCATAGTACACATTTTTACCAGAACTGAAAGTAGCTCTTCTGGGAATATCATCGCCGAAGTCAATATTTTTGAGGGGGTCGTGACTGTTATCATCGGGGTCGGGTTTAACAATTACAAGCGATTTCAACTCGGATGGTTCAAATAGCAGTTCAAGCATTGAGTTTCTCAGCACCTCTGGTTCAGCTTGATAGCGACCTTTCGTTTTACCATCGGTCAGTGACATATCAAATACAGGGATTTTCAAACCTTCTCCCTTAGCTAATTCAGTAAAGCGAACGGTTGGAATCGAAGATGCTATTTTTTTCATAATCAAAAATGAATGAACTACAACTTTTTTGAGCGTGACAATTAAGGTTAAGCAAATAAAACCTGCCCTTGAATGATTTTTATACCCTCCAATTGGAGGGGTAAAAAAAGCAAAGCAAGTAATGTGCTAACATAAAGCCAAGTTAGTTACTCGTCTCATTAAGTAGGAGAAACTTTGTGAAAATAGTCAATAAAATTGAAAATGCAGTTGAAAGTGAGACAAAAATTCTCTCTGATTTGAATAGGGAGGTTGATTTAATTGCTGAGTTGACAGAAAATGAGGAAATTACCATCCTTAAACAAAGGAAACATCAATTGTCAAAACTATTTAATGTTACTCCAGAACAAGTCGATGACCCTGACTATTGGATTAATCTTTAGTGCAGCGGAGCAGAAATAACCCACCAATTTATTTCTCCCCTGCTCCCCTGCTCTCCCAATCTGGCTCAATCAGCTTTTTTCCGTCGCTTTTTGGTAGGCTGTGGCTGATTTTCTAATAGTTCAACATTGACTGTTGTGCTAGCTTGGTATTGAGGTAAATTGCTTGGTAGTAAGCTATAAACTACCTTACGCCTGCGATAAACTTTTGTACCTTCTACTGGTATTCCTTGTTTCCAAGCATCAGTAATTGCCTTTTTGTTAGCCGAAACTACGGTTTTAGTTTCGATACGGCGATATTCGTCTGGTAGTTGAGAAGGGTCGATAGATACTTCACAAGTCGGTGGGTTTTCTTTGACAGTAATTCGATGCTGTTTACCAACAATTTCGGCTGTAATGGCTCCAATCTGGTTAAAATAAACAACAGTTTGGTCTAATCGTTCTCGCCAACCTTCAAGTTTATCGATCGCACTTTGATGCAATTGGACTAAAAATTCCATTCTCGCTTTAATTGCTGTTATTTCGGCATCAATTTGGTTGGCAAGTTCGGCATGAGCATCGATAGCAACTTCTTGTTTTTCTTGATTGTGCCAAATTGATTGCAATAAGCGATCAATTTGTTCAGTTGTTTCGGCAATTTCTAATTGATGCCAAAGTTGAGCAGCGGTAATTGATGTATGTGCTAAAGATTGAGTGAGTAAGTTCATCAGTATTTACTGTTAGTACAAGTGTAATAGTAATCGCGTTCGGCTTCTATTCGAGCTAACTCAGATCTTGCACCTACCGGGTAAATACGGAAAAAACCAATAAAGTATGCGAAAAAGTCACAATAGATGAGAATTGTACTGATGCGTTATAAAGTCACTAATATTACTAACAAAGAGCGTAATATACTGATTTAAGGTCAAGGAAATATCACGATGAAGATCACCAGTGAACGCAACTGAAGAGCGGAATGAAGATTGTTTCAAGCCAAAAAAGTGGCTCAGAGCGAAAATAAATGCTCAAAATATGAGAAAAAGGGCGTGAAAAGTAATTCTATTGTACGGCAACCACAATGGTTACCCACGCCCAAGAGCTCATCTCCAATTTAACCGATTTAATGCCTACGCAGTACCAAAAAGATAACCTAGAAGCCATGCTAGGATTATTTTTAGAAGCACAAGGGCATCCTTTACCCGCTCATTCTCAAACCAAATCTGCCAGTGCATTAAGTCGATTTTTAAATATAAATCCCTGGTCAACTAAGAAAATGATCCGCCAGGTTCGTGGCCATATACTCAAACAAGTTTTATCTGATTGCCCAAAGGGACGTAAGCCGTTTTTACAGGTAATTATTGACTTAACTACCCTGGAAAAAACTGGAAAATTCCCAGAATTTTCGGATTTAATTTCAGTTTATAATGGCCAGAGGGGATTACATTTGGTAGTACTCTATCTAGTGATTGGGCGATGGCGGATACCTTGGAATTTCCGCGTTTGGAGAGGCAAAGGGACTGCTTCACCCGCACAGTTAGGACTGAAAATGGTTCGGCATTTACCTAAAGCCTTAACTTCTCGATTTCAGGTGACGATCGAAGCTGATACGGCCTTTGGTAGTGTAGAATTTCTGCACGGTATCCGACAGCTTAGATATCATGCGATTACAGGTATACCTGTCACTCGTAAATTAGTTGATGGCCGAGTTTTAAAGCATTTACATAAACAGGGACAACAAGTACGATTAGTTGGCTTAAAGTTTCCTGTTTCGGTTGCTTGGTACTATCTCAAGCGTGATAACGGCAAGCGAGAAAAACGTTTTGTTTTATCTACCAAACCCCTGAAAGCTAGCACGATTAAATGGTGGGGTAAGAGGAGATGGCAAATCGAAGCATGGTTTAAAACGGCCAAACATCGCTTTGGGTTGCATCGTTTTGGTCAGGGTTCATTGCTGGGAATGTATCGTTGGCTTATCCTCTCTCTAATTGCTTATCTAATTGCCCACTGGACTTATTTATTAACTCAACGATCCGATTTACCTGACTGGGGCGAGGCTGCACAAACTGCTCTTGAATGTTTGTTTCCTCAAATACTTGTGTCTCTTTTTTTACTTGAGCTTCAACGATTGATTCCTCTTTTACGTAGTCTCGGTTTTGACATCCATTTTTACAGGTGCAAGATCTGAG